>JBJMLW010000059.1:0-4276 GCA_045805105.1 Flavisolibacter sp.
TCTATGGCTTTATGGGGAACAGTAATCGGCGCCATATTCGGAGGGATGCCAACACAAAAGTTCGGAAGAAAAAAAGTCCTGGTATGGATCGGCATACTGTTTAGTGTTTCTGCACTGGGAACTGCGTTCGCTCCCGATCCTTACACCTTTTCATTATTTCGATTTATCGGCGGACTGGGTATCGGTGTGTCCTCGGTTGCCGCTCCAACATACATTTCAGAAATTTCAACACCGGCAACGCGTGGACGACTGGTTGCACTATACCAGTTTAATATTGTTTTCGGGATATTGGTTGCTTACCTGTCAAACTATTTCCTGCAGGGTGTTGGCGGAGAAAATGACTGGCGTTGGATGCTCGGTGCACTTGGTATTCCATCCATCGTATACTCCATCATGGTAATTGGTGTGCCTGAAAGTCCGAGATGGCTGATCACGAAGAAAAATGATTTTGTTTCAGCGAAAAATGTTCTTGCAAGACTTGGTATCGCAGATCCTGAAAAAGAAACGCAATCCATACAGAATAGTTTTAAACACGAAACATCAGCAGGATCATCATCAGACATTTTCAGCTCAAAATACAAAACCATCATGTGGCTGGCGTTTTTCGTAGCATTCTTCAACCAGTGGTCGGGAATAAATTTTATCCTTTATTATGCACCGGAAATCCTGGAACGTGCCGGCCTTGCTGCAAAGGATTCGCTGCTGAATTCCATATTTATCGGTGGCACCAACCTGGTTTTTACATTTGTGGGCTTGTACCTGATCGACCGCATAGGAAGAAAAACGCTATTGCTTATTGGTTCTTTTGGTTATATCGTGAGCCTATCAATGGTTGCCTGGTGTTTTTATTCCACTGCAAATCCAAACCTTTTACTCACTTTCCTGTTACTGTTTATAGCAGCGCATGCAATTGGACAGGGAGCTGTGATCTGGGTTTTTATATCAGAGATATTTCCGAATAAAGTAAGGGCATTGGGACAATCGTTTGGTGCCAGTACACACTGGGTGTTTGCTGCGATCATAACACTGATCACACCTGTATTCCTTGATAAGGATAAAGGAATCCTGAAGGATCAGCCGTGGATCATCTTTGCCTTCTTTGCATTCATGATGGTGTTGCAATTGATTTGGGTGGTGACAAAGGTTCCGGAAACGAAAGGTGTATCGTTGGAAGATTTAGAAAAGAAACTCGTCAGCCCCCTGTCCCCCTAAAGGGGGAACTTAGGTCATACATAACTTATTTTTTCAGTCGTTCATAACGATTTAATTGAAAAAGTTAATGGATTGAAATCATAGATCAAAAAATCACAAATCACAGATCTGCAATTATGCTTTTCCCTTTCAGATATTCGTTTCTATTAGCTTTTCTTATTTCATGTTCAAATGAAAAAAAGCGAACGGATGAAAGTTCTTTATACAATGAACCCCACCGGCCGCAGATACATTTTTCACCAAAAGAAAAATGGATGAATGATCCGAACGGAATGGTGTTTTATAATAACACGTACCATCTCTTTTATCAATATTACCCGGATAGCACCGTATGGGGCCCGATGCATTGGGGTCATGCTACAAGTATGGATATGATTCATTGGCAGCACCAACCCATTGCACTTTATCCTGATAGTCTTGGATATATTTTTTCAGGAAGCGCGGTTGTTGATGTAAATAATACATCCGGTTTTGGAAAGGATGGGAAAATTCCGCTCGTGGCCATTTTCACGCACCATGATCCGAAAGGAGAAAAATCAGGAAGGAATGATTACCAGAATCAAAGTCTTGCGTACAGCCTGGATAATGGAAGTACGTGGACCAAATATTCCGGCAATCCTGTTTTGAAAAACCCGGGCATCAAAGATTTCCGGGATCCTAAAGTGATGTGGTATGAAGCATCGAAGAAATGGATCATGACATTGGCAACACTTGACCGAATTACCTTTTATTCATCTCCCGATCTGAAAAACTGGACAAAGGAAAGTGAATTCGGAAAAGAATACGGAGCACATGGAGGTGTGTGGGAATGTCCTGACCTGTTTACACTTGATGATAACGGTAAAAAGATCTGGATACTGGTTGTCAATATTAACCCAGGTGGACCAAATGGAGGTTCTGCTACGCAATATTTTACAGGAGATTTTGATGGTCATACGTTCAAACCATTACAGACTGACACAAGATGGATTGATTATGGTCCGGATGAATATGCAGGTGTAACATGGAACAATACCGGTAACAGGAAAATTTTTTTCGGATGGATGAGCAACTGGGAATATGCTACGGTTGTTCCAACTGAAAAATGGAGAAGTGCCATGACCATGCCGAGGGATCTTGGAATTGAAAAAATTGGTGATAAATATTTTATCACATCAAATCCTGTTGCACAACTTCAAACGATTGAACAGGATCCTGAAATATTCACAAATGTGAATGCTATGGATTTTGACATGACTTCAAAAACGGGAAACCTTTCCGGTCCTGCAAGAATTGATATCAATTCTGATGAATTAAAAGATTTTTCATTAACGTTATCAAACGATGCAGGACAAAAAGTTGAAATTGGATATGACTCCTCATCCAATAATTATTATATCGACCGTGCATTATCCGGCAAAACCGATTTTGAGAAAGGATTTGCAAAAAGGAATACCGCACCGCGGCTGTCCAATAAAAAAGAAACAGATGTAACCCTGATCATTGATAATGCTTCGGTGGAGTTTTTTGCTGATCATGGCTTAACAGTCATGACAGCGATTTTTTTTCCGGATACGGATTATAATAAAATCAGGGTTGAATCTAGGAGTGATTTTAAAATAAATAAGCTTTGGTTTTTTAAAATGAAGTCTATCTGGAAGAATTAACCACTGAGGTGCAGAGTTACACTGTGGATCTCCGTGTCCGTGTTTCTCCATGGTTAAAAAGACTCATTGAGTTTTTAGCTCCACGATCATATCAACATCATCATACGGCAAATCATCCAGGTAAATAAAAACACCTTCCGGTATTTGTTTAAAGCGCACCTTCTGCTCATGTTTGAATAAATGAGCTTCTTTTATTTTTATTTTCAGTGCAGGAAGAAAAACATATCCGGTTGCCGGATGCCTGAGCACATGAACGTAAAGATTTTTATCTTTTGATGTAACCGTTCCCCATTCCTGTGGTGGTATTACGCTACCTCGTGTTCCATAAATACTTTCACCATAATTTTTCATCCATAAGCCAACCGCCTTTAATGTATCAAGGAACTCCTGCTGGATTTTTCCGTTGGGCATCGGACCAACATTAAGAAGGAAATTTGTATTGAGTCCTGCCGCATTCACAAGGTAGTGTATGAGTTCCTTTACACTTTTATAATTATGATCTGTAATGTTGAATCCCCATGAGCCATTCATCGTTTCACATGTTTCAAGTGGCAATTCATCAGCAGCTTCCTGGAAGTTCAGTCCACTTTTATTCTGCCCGGGTAAATCTTTTTCAAACATCTGGAAGTCTTCACCCGGCAATGGAGAAAGATGGTGATTGTTACCTACAAGACAAGCAGGCTGTAACTGATGAATGAGTGAATAGATCTCATTATATTTCCAGTCAATTCTTGCTGACCTGTCCTGGTTACCTTCTGGATTTGTCTGATCCCAGTGACCATCGAACCAGATGGACATAACATCACCATAATTGGTGAGTAATTCACGCAATTGGTTTTTCATAAACTCCAGGTAAGATGCATAATTGCTTTTTGCTGTTCTGCCTGTCCCTTGACCTGTACGTCCGGTTTCGTATGGATAATCATCCCGGTACCAATCAAGTAATGAATAATACAAACCAAGTTTCATTCCCTGCTTCCTGCATTCTGCTGCAAGAAGTTTCAATGCATCAGTATGAAAAGGCGTATTTGTAATTTTCCAGTCGGAATATTTTGTATCCCAGTTTGAAAATCCATCATGGTGACGTGTAATGAAAACGATGTATTTCATTCCGGCATTTTTCGCAGCGGATACCCATTCTGCAGCATTGAATTGTTGCGGATTAAATATATCCAGAAGGCGTGTATACTCATTAACCCTAATGTTCCTGTTGTTCATGACCCATTCGCCGCTTCCCAGTACACTTGATGCACCCCAGTGAATGAACATTCCGAATTTTCTATCCTGGAATTCCTTTCGTGCTTCAATATTTTCTTTCCCGGGTGTATAAGATTGAGAATATACTGAAGAGAAATAAAAAATGTAAACAAGGAGTTGCAATATTTTATTCATAAAATAAAGAGTAAAATAACTTTTAA
>JBJMLW010000060.1:0-2516 GCA_045805105.1 Flavisolibacter sp.
ACCATTGAACCATTCGGACCAGAATCCACAGGAGCTGCTTCTACCTTTGGTGGATTTAATGGGTCTATACCAGATTGTTCGGCTGCCCATTTATAACATTCAAATTCATCTTCCTTTTGTTTTTGTTGTGACTGACCCTTGGATGGAAAGGCATATAAGCCCATTCCTTTAGATAGTGTGTTGTATGCCATTTTTGATGTGTCCGGCAATGTTTTTATTTGTGAAAAGGCTTTATTGTAAAATCCTGGAATACCTATGGAAAATATTCCGGCAAAAACGAAAAGATATATTGTGTTCTTTTTCATGTTTTTGAATTTTTTGTCGCTTTTATTAAACATTGTTCGGGTTATCAATCTTTCCGGAATTTCATTTCAGTGCGTTACACAAATGGTTTAATAAACAGATCAGCGGCTTAATTCACGGATCAACAAATTTGAACTGTTCTTTAATCCATATTTTCAGTTACACGTTACCGTTAGATTAAGTTATTTTATACGAACAGTTTCCATATCCGGCTACACATATTTCTTCCATCCCGGTCTCCCAGGCATTTTCGGCATGTGTTCAATCGTTGGCAAATTCGTCCGCGCTCGAGATTAAATCCCCCGTTTCGAATGGTTACATGGAGGTTACTTCATGATTCTTGCGAATAGGACCTGGATTTTTTTTAATGAACTTCAGACAACTTATCGGTCGGAGTACTGACACCGGAATAATGTTGGGGCACATCAGACAAAAGCTTTATTGCTGCTGCTGAAAAATGAAGTTCAAAATTCAATTGGATCATCATTGTGAATCAATTTCAGGATAAATGTAAAGCATCTGACATGTGATTTGATGATTCAACACTGTTTTACAGTAAAACCAGTTGTAACATGAACCACGGAGGCGAGATGACACAGAGTTACACTGTGTTCCTGTGCATCCACTGTTGTTAAAAAATGACATAACGATGATATATCTTATCTTTTAATTTTGACACTTGACTTTGCCGTTGCGTTCAAATACATTTTTTGCGGGATTCCTCATTGCTTTCATCGGTGCTGTACTTTTTTCAACAAAAGCCATCATCGTTAAATTAGCTTTTGCCGGTGTTCATGCAGATCCTTTATCACTTCTTGCACTGCGCATGTTATTTTCTCTTCCCTTTTATCTTGTTGCTGCATTTATGGTGAGCTCGAAAAAAGAAAACCGCAGAATGAACCAAAAAGAATGGTTCTATACCATTTTACTGGGTTTATTCGGATACTACCTGAGCAGCCTGTTTGACTTTATCGGGCTTCAGTATATATCAGCCGGGCTGGAACGTTTAATTCTTTTCCTTTATCCCAGTTTCGCAGTGCTCATCGGTGCATTTGTTTTTAAAGAACAGATACACCGCAACCAGTTGATCGCGCTTGTTCTTACGTATATCGGAATCGGCATTGCATATGTAGGTGAGTTGAACATCGATTCTAACAATTCAAATTTCAGTAAAGGAGCATTGCTTATTTTTTTATGTTCTATTACATATGCCATCTTTATTGCGGGAAGTGGTAAAATGGTGAAGAAGACCGGTGCTACAAAATTCACAGCCTATGCGATGCTTTCATCTACTTCTGGTGTACTGATTCATTATCTTGTTGCTGTTAAATTAACCACAAGTGATCAGGCGGATCATGCCAGCGGAATTCACCAGCTGCATGATTTATGGACTTATGGTTTATTGCTTGCCCTGATTGCTACTGTAATCCCAACTTTCATGATTTCATTTGCAATGAAGAAAATCGGCGCGAGCAATGTGGCGATCATCTCCAGCATTGGTCCTGTTTCCACGATACTACAGGCCCATTATTTCCTGGGTGAACCCATTTTCACCAGCCAGATCATCGGTACCTGCCTGGTTCTGTGCGGCGTTCTTTTATTAAGTGCAGGAAAGAAAACCGGTGTTACGGTTACATCCAATTCCACCTGAACCCTTATATTTGCTGCCCCCGAGGAAGCTGCGGGCAATGAGCTCCGAGCTACGAGTTATAAATGATACTATGAATACTTTGATATTCGATATCTGCGGTAGGCAGGTTCATGATTGGATATTCTTATTCCTCCGGAAGCCCGGGTGGCGAAATTGGTAGACGCACCGTCTTCAGGTGGCGGCGCCGCGAGGTGTGCTGGTTCGAATCCAGTCCCGGGCACAAAGACCTCGTCTCACGAAGTGAGGCGGGGTTTTTTATTTGGGAGCAATGAAAGACTGCAGGAGCCTGTTATGCATAATGACTAATGTGCAGTCTTTCAAATTGCGGACAAATAAAAACCCAAAGGCCGACGCAGGAGGCCGGGGTCTTTGTGTAAGCCCCTCGTGGGAGTACCTGGATCAATGAAAATTAATCCAGTCCCGGGCACAAAAAGAAGAGCGGAGAAACAGAGCGTAGTGCGCAGTTTCCTCCGCTCTTCTTTTTCCCTCCGCTCTCCGCTCTCTTTCTCACTCTTCTCCTTTCCTTCGCTCTCGCTCTCTTTCTCACTCTAATTGAATTCAA
>JBJMLW010000061.1:0-2999 GCA_045805105.1 Flavisolibacter sp.
AAAAATAGGCGTTCTATACGGACAGGAAAGAAGTTTTCCTACGGCGTTCATTGAAAGAGTTAACAGCAAGGGAATTGATGATATCAGGGCGGAACCGGTACGGATTGAAAAAGCCGTGCAGGGCGACAAAAGTGGCTATGCAGTCATCATTGACCGCATTTCACAGGATGTTCCTTTTTACAGGGCGTGGTTAAAAAATGCCGCATTAACCGGTACAGCTGTCATTAATAATCCATTCTGGTGGAGCGCTGATGACAAATATTTTAATAATTGCCTGATGACACAGGTTGGTGTACCCATTCCAAAAACTGTGATCCTCCCCTCTTATGAACTGCCTTCCGGTACAACCAGTGAATCCTTTTCAAACCTTGCCTACCCGCTCGACTGGGATGGCATCTTTAATTATATCGGTTTTCCAGCCTACATGAAACCCTATGCGGGAGGCGGCTGGAAAAATGTTTACCGGCTTGAAAATAAAGATGCATTTTACCAGCACCACCAGGAAACAGAACAACTGGTCATGCTGCTGCAGGAAGAAATAGTTTTTTCTGAATACTACAGGTGTTATTGTATCGGGCAGAAACATGTGCGGATCATGTCGTATGAACCCCGGAACCCACACCACCTGCGCTACCAGGCAAACTTTACTCCGAGTGCTGAAAGGCTGAAACAAATGGAAGATATTGTCCTTCGTATTAACCATTACCTTGGTTATGATTTCAATACAGTGGAACTTGCTGTTCGCGATGGTATTCCCTATGCCATTGATTTTGGAAACCCGGCACCCGATGCGGAACGGACCAGCGTTGGTGACGAGAATTTCGAATGGGTGGTTGAAACAGCCGCCAATTTTGCCATAGAAAAAGCAATGACGCAAAAAGATGGATACGACAATCTCACATGGGGGGAATTTGTAAAAAGAAGTTCAACAGGCAAGCCACTTGTCTGACATCCCTGATTTCAAAGTATATAACATAAGTGAATGGGAAACCTGAATTTTAATCATTTCACACTCGGTGTTGAAGAAGAGTACATGGTCCTGGATCCTGAAACAAAGGAGCTGAAAAGTCATGAACAGAAAATTGTTCATGAAGGTCAGAAAATGATCAAGGATAAAGTAAAGGCCGAAATGCACCAGGCAGTAGTGGAAGTGGGTACTGATATTTGCCGTGATGTTGATGAAGCTTATAAGGATGTTTCAATACTGAGAAAAACGATTTCTGAAATAGCAGACGGACTTGGTTTTTCCATGGGAGCAGCAGGCACACATCCGTTCAGCCACTGGCAAAGTCAACTCATCACCGATCATGCCCGCTACAATGAGATTGTAAATGAACTGCAGGAAGCTGCAAGGAGTAATCTCATCTTCGGACTACATGTACATGTTGGAATGGAAACGCGTGAAATGGCAAACCATATTGCTAATTCAACCCGTTACTTCCTTCCTCACGTATATGCACTAAGTACAAATTCGCCTTTCTGGGAAGGCAGGCAGACAGGCTATAAATCTTTTCGAACAAAAGTGTTTGATAAATTTCCACGTACAGGCATACCCGAAGCGTTTGAAAGCATTGAGGCTTATGATAATTATGTCAAGATCCTGATGAAGACTAACTGTATAGACAATGCGAAAAAGATCTGGTGGGACCTCAGGGTACATCCTTTTTTCAATACAGTAGAATTCCGGATTTGCGATGTACCTATGACTGTAGATGAAACGATTGCCATCACTGCCCTATTCCAGGCTATCTGTGCCAAGATCTATAAACTCCGGATGCAGAACATGAATTTTATCCAGTATCCACGACCGTTAATCAATGAAAATAAATGGCGTGCAGGAAGGTATGGTATCGATGGTTTCCTGATTGATTTTGGAAAAGAAGAAGAGATCAATACAAGGGTTCTGATATATGAACTGCTTGACTTTGTGGATGATGTGGTAGACCAGCTGGGGTCGCGGCACAGACTTGCCTATGTACATAAGATACTTGAGCAGGGCACGGGAGCCGACAGGCAGCTAAAGGTTTATGAAGACACAAAAAATCTTGTTAACGTAGCAGATTATATCAGGAATAATTTTCTATATGGAATAAGTGTGTAATAATAAATAACTGAATATTTTTTATCTCCGGTCCTTTGATGTAAATTGATGTACTACCATCTGAATAACACCTATGATGATTTGAGGATGTTAGTGGTTTCCACCATTTCTGAACCACCATGGCTCGCATTTTTAATATCTATTTCAACCATGATAACGTAACTTATCATGCAGTAGTGTCTGTTCATTCAACACCGCTATATACTGAGTATTCAATAAACAACATCAACGAAGATCTTCTCGCCACACTTCCCGGCAACAAAATCATATCATTATCTCCTGAACACTTTGTTTTCCAGCACGCACAAAGACATCATTCCATCATACTCATGGATGCAATTATTGTAGCGGTGAAGGATCATGTTCATACGCAGGCTTAGAATATGTTGAATGTTGAATGTTGTATGTTGTAGGCGGGCGGTAATTCAACATTCAGCATACAACATTCAAAATAATTATTTATCCACTTTCCGGATCCAGTCAATCACCCCCTTCATATACACCTTCTGGTCATCCCACATCGCGAGGTGGCTTCCATTGGGACAAAAAAGATAATCACCATGCTGTACCATTTTGCTTTGCTGATTCATTGCTTCAGGATCCATAGTATCATGCCTTGCGCCAATCATCAATGTTGGAACAGAAATATTTTTCAACTGGTTTTTAATATCCCAGTTGGCAAGCCTGCCACTGATGCCGAATTCAGAAGGTCCCTGCATCATCGTATAGATTACACCATTCACATGCTTCATCGACCGGCTCACCGGATCAGGCCATTCCTGTAACCGGCATAAATGTTCGTGGTAAAAATTAGGAATCAGAAGTTCCATGTACCTGGGATTGGAAAAATCTTTTTTTGCTTCAATGGACCGAACTTCTGCAAGCACTTTTGGATCCA
>JBJMLW010000062.1:0-3750 GCA_045805105.1 Flavisolibacter sp.
ATTACCATTGGCGTCTGTCTTGATAGCCCATGCATAATTCTGGAAATTGACGAAAGTATAGCCTACGATCAGAAATCCTCCATCTGGTGTATTTGCTACAGCAGTGCCGTAATCATCATTATGGTCGCCGTAGGTTTGACTCCAGACTTTATTTCCATTTACATCCATTTTTGTAAGCCATGCATCAAATCCCCAGCGTGTACCAGCTACATCGCCGTCGTTGCTCCTGGTGTTGCCTGTAAAAACATAATCTCCGGATGAGATCTGTACAATTGAAGTAGCGAAGTCATAATCGCTGCCTCCATAATTTTTAGCCCATTTTAATGATGTATTGTTCGGAATCGGATCCTGTTTAGGCTCCTTATTTTTTTTACATGAAAATAAGATCAATGTAAAAAAACAGATTAAAGCGGTGCGCATGGTGTGTTCCCTGTTAAATGTTAGGCGAAAGTGTTTCAATATAAAATATGAAATTATTGTGCCAAATGCAGAGCACGGTGGAGAACTATTCAATTAATTTTCTTCAGTCTCAATTTAAGAAGAGTTTGTTCAAATTGTAGCACAACCGCAACAAAGACCGCAAAAATAAATGGCAGTTCATTTGATATATTTTAATCATTCAAAAAATTTTCTGATATGAAAAAGAGTATGTTATTTATCATACTTTCCCTGGGTTGCATTTTCAATGCTCCTGCCCAGGTTCCTGCTGGAAAAAACTTGAACAGGAACTTTAATCTGACCAGGGAAAAAATAAATCCGCTGCATAAAGATCTGATCAGCCTTTCTTCAGAAAGCAATTACCTCGCTAAGGGAGATCTTCCTTCAACGATGAATTTTTCCATTGACACTGCCGGTATAATGAATTCATCTATATCAATTGTTAACCTTAATTCAGAGTTTTCAGCTGACATTCCAAAAAACGCTTATGGTTTCCACAATGGCCGGCTTATTCTGCATACTTCCGGTGCTACTTCGAGCGGAACTATTACAGGTAGCGGTGTAGTGGGTACTGGCAGCAGTCTTGGAAATATAGGAAGCACAGGATCAGGTATCGGACTCAATGGCAAAACACCGGATGCTGGAACAGGAATGTGGGGAAACGCAAGGGGCTTCATTTCTATACCCCAGGAAAAAAAGCTGTTCAGGCAATAATTAATTAACGGGTTGTATTTGCCCCAGTTGGAATCTGGCCGTCATAGCCTTCCTGTTGCCCGGCCTGGACAGCGTCATTGAGCTGCCTGGCTGGATATTATTAAAGAATAGGGTTTCCTTGTCAAAAAGTCTGTCGCCTTTTTTATAATAAAAAATGTCTACCGATACCATTTTCAGGATATCTGAACTGTTATTCTGTATTGTTACTTCGAGCGATGAGATATTTTTTCTGTGAGCATCCTGCTGGTAGCTTGCGTTCATATTTACCTGCTGTGATGCAGGTACTTCCTTTTTAACCGCTGTTGGCTGAGGTTCAGCTGAAACAACAGGTGTACTTTCTACCGCATCTACATTAGTCTGTTCATTTCTAGGCTGACGTGCTTTTTTTGAAGGATGATCCTTTGCCATAGCCCGCCTGATTGAATCAATAAACTGATCGACGGTTAACGTTGTGGCAACTTCATTTTTTTCAACATTTTTTTCTTTTGGTATGACTACAGGGGGTGGTAGTTCAGATTTTGTCTCAGTACTTACGGGTTGAAAAGATGCATTGCTGATATATTTCTCACCAGGCTTTAACCCAGGTTCAGGAACTTTTGTTTCAGTTCTGAATAAAAACAGATAACCGCATATCAGTATGATACTGGCGGCAACGGCGATCAAACCCGGTTTTCCAATACTTACAAGACGGAAATTTTTTTTCTGCTTTTTCTTATGAAGCCAGTCTGCATAATCCTGTTTCAGGTCTTCCAGCGACCGTGCATATTTAGTTTGTGTTTCCTGTTGTTGTTTTTCCTGTAATTGTGAATATGCCTGTACTCTTTGATACAGTTCTGCAGCTTTTTTTTCCAGCTTTTCATTCGTCAATTCCTCTTCATTACTATCGTCAACATCTGTTGGTTGCTGCGGGGCAGAAGAATTTACCGAAGAAGGTCCGGCAGAAGACCGGGTATTCTGG
This sequence comes from Flavisolibacter sp., assembly GCA_045805105.1. Taxonomy (GTDB): domain Bacteria; phylum Bacteroidota; class Bacteroidia; order Chitinophagales; family Chitinophagaceae; genus Flavisolibacter. The sequence continues at coordinate 2,111 of JBJMLW010000062.1, forward strand.
GAAGCAGGATGAATTTGCGATGGCTGCGAAAGTGCAGGTACAGGAGTAGACTGCGCAGGCAAAGCATTTTCAAGATAGGGCTTTAGTGAATCTATTTCTGAAGGATAACGCCAGCCCGCACTTTTTCCTTCGATCCATACCAGATCCATAGGTTTGAGCTGAAGAGCCAGAAGTTCTTCGAGGCTCAAAGGGCCGCGTTCCTTATTGTCACGGAGAATGCGATACATGGGGGGCATAAGCTAGCTTCAAAACATAAGCAAAATTTAATCCATAAAATTTGCAAAGCCTTACTGAAGGCGGCATTGCAGGATTTTTTTTTGATTTGGGGATAAATATTCACTTATCCTTTTCAACAGGTTTCAAAACTGCCGGCAAAAGCCTTTCGTTTATCACCTGCTTCAAAACATTTTTTGGTAATGCGCCCTTCTGCATCATCGGATTTCCATTTAATGGTATAAAAAGTAACGTGGGTATACTTTGAATACCAAATAATGATGATAACTCTGATTCATTGTCTGTGTCGATCTTATAAATATCCAGTTCACCGGAATATTCTATGGATAATTCTTCTAATATGGGGGCAACAGCTTTACAAGGCCCGCACCATTCGGCATAGAAATCGACAATAGCCGGCCGTACTCCTTTGAATTTCCATTCTTCCTCACTTTCATAATTAAAGATCTTTTCCCTGAATTCCTGCGCGGTTAATTGAATTGTTCCCATACTTATTTTGAAACAAACCAGGTGCCAGCTATGATAAAAGTGGTTATAACCTCTTGAAAGTCCGTTTATTTTGACGCTCTTACGTCAAATTAAACCCGGGTTGATCGTGTTTCTACTAATGAAACTTTCAATGGAAAACGATTGCATTTCTGGCAGACAAAATATATTTTAGTGAACGAAAACTGATCCGATAACCCGATAAACTGAAAATCCATGTCCCGCCAAAATTTTCTTTCCAGAGAATCTTTTATAGATGCGACGGAAAAACAAGCTAAAGACACTGTTTTATCCATTCCCGCTTTCGCTACAAACATCCGTTTAATTGCAGAGAACAAGATGATCGAATCAATCCGGTTTTCTTATGACCTGCCTATTAAAAATCAACAGTTTTATATTGATGTTTCAATACAGCCGTTGAATGAAAAATATACAAGGATTAGTTTGCATGGCAGGCATACAAATGGACAGTCGTTCAATAATAAAACGGACATGGCAATTGCGCTTCATGATTTTGAATCAGCAGTACAGGCAGCACTGAAAGGTGATGTTTCTTCTTACAAACCATATGAACCCAAAGTATCACAATCTAGGAAGCTGATGCAATTCACTACAGCGCTTGTAGCATCTGTAGGAGTGATCTTTCTGAAAAAGAAGCTTTCCTGATAAAATCTATGTAGAACACTTTACCCCGCCTGTGCGGGGTTTTTTTTATCACGGATTAAAAAATGATTGCGCTGATTACACAGATGGGTCGTTTCAAAAATGAAATTCTAAAATGATTGTAATAAAAGAACGTTTTATCCCGGTTGATCCGGGATTTTTTAATCACGGATTAAGAGATGATTGCGCTGATTACACAGATGGGTGGTTTAAAAAAGATATTCAAAACTGAACGAATTATAAGAACATCGCTTATC
>JBJMLW010000063.1:0-4529 GCA_045805105.1 Flavisolibacter sp.
AGGATGGAGAAGACAGGACCTGATACGTTTTGGTAAATTCCTTCAGCCATGGCAGGAGAAAGCCCAAAGCGATCCTAAATATCTCTTGTTCGCTATTCCTAACCAGCAGCTGGCGGTAAATCCAAATCTTACTCCGAATCCTGGTTATTAATTGAATTGATATTTAATTTAGAAAAGGGTCATATTCTGGCCCTTTTTTTTGTGGTGAGAATTTTAATGGCGCTCAGCGCAAGGGAATAAGCAGCATCAATGTCAATTCAGAGGCCATCTCTTTTTTTTCTTTGCTCTGTGCGCCATTTTTTCAATTGATTTAACTAAGCTATGCTTCAAAAGTTTATACATTTATTCCCTTCTCTTTTGCAAAGGATTATATTGCTATTTTATTTTTCCAGACAATGAAAATCCGGACGTGTATTGTTATTGTGGCGTTGTTTTTTTATTCCTGTTCCTCCAGGAAGGAAAAAACTTTGTTTTCGCTGGTTGAAGATTCTGGTATCAGTTTTACCAATACTGTTATTGACGAACAACTGGACAACAGTTTTTACTTCCGCAATTTTTATAATGGTGGTGGCGTGGCACTGGGTGATATCAACAATGATGGTCTTGCTGATGTAGTACTTACTTCAAATAAGGGAGAGAATCAAATCTATCTCAACAAAGGAAATTTCAAATTTGATAATATCACAAAAACTTCCGGTTTCAGACAAGATTCCATGTGGAGTACCGGGGTAGTAATGGCTGATATCAATGCCGACGGATGGCTGGATATCTATGTTTGCAATTCAGGTCATATGAAAGACGGCAATCGAAGAAATAAACTCTATATCAACAATCACAATAATAGTTTTACCGAAGAAGCTTCCAAATACGGATTGGACATTTCTGCCTATAGCACACAAGCTTCATTTTTTGATTATGATCTCGATGGAGACCTGGATTGTTTCCTTATTAACAACAGTCCAATGCCGATCAATAATCTTGGTTATACAAATCGACGCAACCTGCCGGATACAGCCTGGCCCGTAGCAAATTTTTTAAAAGGTGGTGGCGATCATTTGTACAAAAACGATCATGGTCATTTTAGTGAAGTCAGCCAGCAGGCAGGTATTCATGGAACGCTTATGAGCTTTGGACTTGGTGTTTCTGTCGGAGACGTAAATCATGATGGATATCCTGATGTATATGTCGCCAACGATTCATATGAACGTGATTATCTCTACATCAATCAAAAAGACGGAACGTTCAAAGATGAATTGGAGGATTGCATGGAGCACAATAGTTTTTCTTCAATGGGTGCCGACCTTGCTGATATAAATAATGACGGCTATCCCGACATATTTACTACTGATATGTTGCCACCAGATGATTATCGTTTGAAGACCCTTGGTGCATTTGATAATATTGATCTATACAATACAAGACTCAAGACCGGGTTCTATCATCAGTTCATGAAGAACTGCCTGATGGTGAATAACAGGAACGGACAATTTTTTGAAACAGCAAATTTCAGTGGTGTATCGGCAACTGACTGGAGCTGGGGCGCTTTGTTCTTTGATGCGGACAATGATGGCTTGAATGACATCTATGTGTGCAATGGTGTGAACCGTGATGTGACAAATCTCGATTTTATGGATTTTTTCGCCAATGATGTAGTGCAGCAAATGGTCACATCCGGTCAAAAACAAAATGTTGATTCTGTGTTGAAACACATACCCGTGAACGCAGTGTCGAACTGTGTATTCAGAAATAAAGGAAACCTTCAATTTGAAGACGCAGCAAAAGCATGGGGACTTGACCAGCCATCATTTTCAAATGGCGCTGCGTATGCCGATCTCGATAATGATGGAGATCTTGACCTGGTGATCAATAATGAAAACCAGCCTGCGTCGATTTATCGAAATGAATCAAGAGAGCAAAATCAGAACAATTTTATCTCGGTACAATTAAAAGGAATTGGTGCGAACACATTTGCTGTCGGAAGTAAAGTTCTTCTTTATAAAAATGACCAGGTCTTTTCAAGAGAACTGATACCCTCAAGAGGGTTTCAGTCTTCAGTTGATTACAAGCAGGTGATTGGACTTGGAAAAATAAATGACCTGGATTCGATGATCATCATCTGGCCGAACAGGACCTATACAAAATTGGATCATCCACAGATAAACAAAGTTCATATTATTGAACAGCCTGTAAAAGGACCATTGGTGTATGCAGATAGTGTCTCATCATCTAACAGTTTTTTCGAGTCGGTTTCTTCATCATTTGGTTCACATGAGGAGGATGATTACATAGATTTTTATGATGAGCGCAACTTGCCTGAGATGCTTTCCAGAGAAGGTCCTCACATGGCAAAGGGAGATGTGAATGGAGATGGAGTGGAAGATATTTATATTGGAGGAGCAAAGGGTCAACCGGGTCAGCTATACCTTCAAACAAAGGAAGGAAGGTTTATAAAGAAGCAGGAGAAAGTATTTAATGATTTTAAAGACTTTGAAGATGTAGCAGTGCTGTTCTTTGACGCTGATAAGGACGGAGACCTGGATTTATTTATAGGAGCAGGGGGAAATAATGTTCGCCCAGGAGAAAGAGAGCTTGAGCACAGGCTGTATAAAAATGATGGCAAAGGAAACTTCACAATTGATGTTTCTTCTTTTCCTTCCAACACAATGAACATTGCTGTAGCTGTGGCTTATGATTATGACTCGGATGGAGATGAGGACTTATTTGTAGGAGCAAGGAGTGTTCCTTTTTCATATGGACAGACACCAAAGAGTTATCTATTTGAAAACGATGGCAAGGGTCATTTTAAAGATGTAGCGCCAGCAAGTCTTGCTTATGCAGGAATGATAAGTGCTGCTGTGTGGGCAGATGTAGCAGGTGATAGCAAAAAGGAGCTGATAGTAGCAGGAGAGTGGATGGGGCCAAAGATCTTTTCCTATCAGAATGGAAAGCTGCAGGAAGTAAAGCATACAGGACTTGATAATCTATATGGATGGTGGGAGTCGCTTGCAGCAGCAGACATCAATGGAGATGGGAAAGAGGATTTAATTATTGGGAACATTGGAGAGAATTTTTATCTCAGACCTGACAGGGAAAGTCCAGTTAAGCTATGGGTTAAGGATTTTGATAATAGTGGAACAGTGGATCAGTTTTTAACAAGGACGGTAGAGAAAAGAGATGTTCCTGTGTTTTTAAAGCGTGAGATCACCGATCAGTTTCCTTTCCTTAAGAAAGGTAACTTAAAGCATAGTGACTATGCAAGGAAATCCATACAGGAGCTCTTTGGAGAAGAAGCCCTCAGGGATGCAACAGTACACAGCTTCAATTACTGCTCCTCTATAGTGGCTATTAATAATGGTAAGGGAAGCTTTACGGTGAAAGAACTGCCGGTAAGAGCGCAACTCTCAAGCATGAACGCCATATGTCCATCTGATGTAAACGGTGATGGAAAAATTGATTTGATAACAGGTGGTAATCTCTTTACTTTCCCTCCTCAGTTTGGCAGGCAGGACGCCAGCTATGGTGATGTATTTATCAACAACGGGAAAGGCGGGTTTACCTGGCTGCCCAATACAGCATCAGGTATTGATATACGAGGCGAGATAAAAGATATTAAAGAGATGAATAGCGGCAGTAAAAAAATAGTTCTCATTGCACAAAACAATGACCGTCCAGTCCTGTACCGTCTGAAATAAAAACATGAAAGGGAAAAATCTTTTTATATTCTTCATTTGTGCTATTCCTCTTTTTTTAATGGCTTGTCATGCAAAGAAAAAGGTCGATCATCCTTTATTTGAAGAACTTGATAGCAAACGCACCGGGCTTGATTTCAGTAATAACCTTTCCTATTCTCCTGAATTCAATCTTTTTAAATACATGTACTTCTACAACGGCAGTGGCATTGGCGCCGGCGATTTCAATAACGATGGAAAGATTGACCTGTTCTTTGCTTCCAATCAGCAACACAACAGACTATACCTGAACCAGGGTGGATTAAAATTTAGGGACATTACTTCTATTGCTGCAATTCCGAATGATAATGGCTGGTCAACCGGCATTTCGGTAGTCGATATCAACAACGACGGGCTGCTGGATATTTACGTTTGCAGGGTGGGGCAGTATGAAACACTTCATAGTAAAAATCAATTGCTGATTAATACAGGCATAGATAAAAACGGAGTTCCACATTTTTCAGATAAAGCCAAAGAATATGGTCTGGATTTCTCCGGCTTTAGCTCCCAGGCTGCTTTTTTTGACTACGATAATGACGGTGATCTCGATATGTTTTTATTAAATCATTCCGTACATCAAACCAATAACTTCCGGCCCCGTGCGGTTTTTAACGGAACGTATGATGCACTATCAGGCGACAGGATTTTCCGGAATGACGGGAACCATTTTACAGATGTTACCAAAGAGACCGGTATCAATAGTACTGCTATCAGCTATGGATTGGGAATTGTTGTTGCAGACATTAATCTTGACGGGTATCCTGACCTTTATATCGGTAATGATTTTCATGAAAACGATTA
>JBJMLW010000064.1:0-4388 GCA_045805105.1 Flavisolibacter sp.
ATAAGTTGGTGATGCATCAATTGCAATGCTGGCATCAGAAATATTATTTACATCGCGTGTTTTGTCGGGAGTTTTCGAAAGCAATTGCTGATTCAAATCAGAAAATCTTCTCCAGTTATCAACGTTCGGTCTTGTTCCCCACGTTTGCCTGAATTGTGCAAGTCCCTGCGTCTTCAGTGTGCTGTTATAAAAATACCATTCGCCCCTCGGGCTGCCTGTCGGGAAAAGGTCAGGGGAGGAGTTACGTGGTAAACCACTTCCCGATGTAATGGAAATATCATCAAGGCCTTTCTGCTTGCGCAACTGTTTTACAAGACGGTTAATGTAAACTGTTCTTTCTTCTTCAGGCATCAGCGCAATGCGCTGGAGGCTATCCTCACGTGCGATGGCATTGGAATACGCTACAATTTTTGCAAGGCTTGCCTTTCTGCCTTCAATTCGGTTGATCTCGGGAACTTCCATATCGCGGATCTGCACACTATCGTAAAATGTTGCAGCCTGGATATATTTTTTCTGCGAAAACGAAAGGTCAGCGATCTGAAGGAATGATTTATTTTTTGATGTAAAGTCTCCCGTACTATACTTTGCCCCTTTGAGAAGCAGTAGTTGTGCTGCAGCAAAATTATTCCGCTCCATTTCCATTTTCGCTGCCATAAAATAGATCACATCACGATAATCGGTATACTTATCGTGTTTAGCCATCTTGAGTAATTCTGCAATATTCTTATCAATATAATTTTCGCCCGCATCACTTTTATTGATCCGGACGATATTCAGTCGTGCATATACATCCATTACAGGATCGGTTGTATGCGTAATGGATTTGGAATACAGTTTCTGCGCTTCTTCAAATTTTCCTGCCTTCTCCATCATTTGTGCAGCAAGAAATTCCCAGCGTGCCCGTTCCTGTTTTGTTTTGGCCTGGTCGAGTGCCTTCACCAGGTGGTATGCAGAACTGTCCCACACTTCTCTTTTATAAAACCAGAGTGCCTGCATTTCATCCAGGTCATCATCAAGACGTGATGGAAAATTCGGATCGTTCCTTAGTGTGGCAATGAGACTTCCGGCTTCCGGAAGATCACCCACTTCGATGAGTGTGCGTGTCAGCCAGATAAGTGCATTGTTCCTGCTGGGTGGTGTTACGGTATTTTTAGGAAAGGTGTTCTTTTCCTTTGTTGATATTGAAAGTGCATTATTACCATCCATCCTGCTGCCGATGTATTTGTAATATCCATCCTTTTCCTTATCAGCAAAAGAGTAGTTGATGAACTGGAACATTAAAGCAGCTGAATCAAATTTTTTTTCAAGGAACCAGGCGGCGCCCCATAAAATATACATGTTGTCTACCCAGTCGTTCCGCAGATCATGCATGACAATGGCGGTCTGTGATTTATAGATCACCGAATCGAGTTGGGTTACATTCTGTGCGGTGGTGGTGAGGGTGTAGTTGTAAAAGGGGAGAAGTGTGGTATAATCGTCGTGAAAAGATTCTTTTGCTCCTTCAATTACTTCATTGAGTTTGTTGCTGGCGTTGAAATAATAATTGTAGTGCGTAGTAAGGTTCTGAAAAAATCTTTTTGGCTTGTTCAGTTTTTTATTGCCACTTTTTTCCGACCTCAGCACGCGGTCCTGGTAAGGTTCGGGTTTATCAACCTTCAGATCAAAACCGAGCTGGGCATGTAAATGCAGGGTGGAAAACCCGCCCAGGATAAGCAGAATGAAATAAATTAAAGGACGGAATCGCATCTGGTCGCAAACTAAAGAGATATAAACAGAAAAAAGGGGTTTTTAGTATAAAAAAGGGGTAAAATTAAGAGAAGACCATAGACAATGGACCATGGACCATGGACGATGGACTATAGACCATAGTCAGAAAAAACACCCTGTTTGGGTAGACTATCATCGAGGCTCTGTAATATGACCGGTCATCCTCTCTGATTTCGTTCATCAAAAACTAACGAGTATTTGCTTTAAGGTCACTACTATGGTCCATGGTCCATGGTCTAGGGACTGTGCCCGCGGCACATTACCTTAGCGCCAAACTGCAGATATGGCAAAACTAGATGCGGGTGGAACGCTGATGCGGCTGCGGAATCGCTACCGGCTTGTGGTGATGAACGATGATACCTATGAGGAAGTGGTGACTTTCCGCCTTTCGAGGATGAGTGTATACGTGATGTTAAGCACCATTTTCGTACTTCTTGTTGGATTAACCGTGGCTTTGATTGTATTTACGCCACTTAAATACTATATTCCGGGCTATGGAAATGTGAAGGTGGACAGGGAATACCGCCAGTTAAAATACGTTACAGATTCCCTGGAAAAACAAGTATCTTACCAGTCGCAGTATATCGATGGGCTGAAGAAAGTACTTACGGGGAATACAGATGTGAAGCGGGATACGGTACAGTTGCAGGTGCCCAAAGATGAAGAAACCAATGATTAACCAATATTTTTTAAACCCAATCCTATGTTCAACAAAGAAAAAAACCAGCCTCTCCCTGAAAAGGGTTCTTCCAACAGCGCTACACTGATCAGTTCCGGTACAGTTTTACGCGGCAATGTAAAAAGCAATAATGATCTTCGCATCGACGGCACCATTCATGGTAATGTCAGCAGCTCAGCAAAAATTGTTATAGGCCCTTCAGGTTTTGTAGAAGGTAATGTTGAAGGCGCCAATGCCGACGTTACCGGCAAAGTCGTTGGAAATATTTCTGTAAAAGAATTGCTGCAACTCAGAGAAAAAAGCATCGTTGACGGAAACATCGTTGCCGTAAAACTCCAGGTTGACCCGGCTGCTACTTTTAACGGAAGGTGCCAGATGGGTAGCCAGGCTGCCAGCATCGTTGCAATGAACAATTCGGATGTACAAACAGCAGAAGCAAAGTAACAACAGTGATCTGATGCGGTATGCAGGAATGGGCGGACAAATTTTTGTGTCGCTCGGACTTGCTGTTTTTATCGGGTATAAAGCGGACAAGTGGTTTCAAATATCCTTCCCGCTGCTCGTCTGGCTGTTGCCTCTTGTTGTGTTGTGCCTGATGATGTATAAGCTCATCCGGGAAACTTCCAAAAGAAAGAACAGTAATGACCAGACGAAGATTTAAGGGCTTTTTGCCTGTTGTGTTATTTTTTGTTTTGCTGAATGGATTTTTTGTTTCGGGAAAAAATATGCTGGACCGATGGAATACATCGCAGGATGTACTGATCATTGGTAATGCACTCCTGTTTGCAGTTACATGTATTTCATTTTTTCTTGCACGCCGCGGACTGCAGCAAACCAATCCACATGCGTTTGTTAGATTTGTATATGGCAGTATTATGATCAAGCTGTTTGTATGCATGATCGCCGCCTTTATTTACATCTCCATTTATAATAAAAACATCAACAAGCCTGCACTTTTTACATGCATGGCTTTATATCTTGTATATACTTTTATGGAGGTTGGAGTTTTAATGAAAATGCTAAGAGAAAAGAACAATGCCTAAGAAGGAAGCACCGGTTTCTCATTTACAACAATATTTGCCTGCAGGTACTTATGAAGGTGTTTTGGAATACCTGCAGCAGTATCATGTTCACCTTACAGTTGCAAAGGAAAGAAAAAGCATACTGGGAGATTACCGCCACCGTACACGAATGGAAAATCACCGCATCAGTGTGAATGGAAACCTGAATAATTTTTCATTCCTCATCACATTGCTTCACGAACTCGCACACCTTCTTACGTTTGAAAAATATGGTAACAGGGTTTCTTCGCATGGAAAAGAATGGAAAATTATTTTTGGACAACTGCTCAAGCGTTTTATTGACAGGGATGTGTTTCCTGCAGACATTCGTCATTCGCTGCTTGAAAGTCTTCACAACCCTTCTGCTTCCAGCTGTGCCGATGAAAAATTGTTGCGGACGCTAAAAAAATATGATGCGAGACCCACATCACTTGTCTTTGTAGAATCAATTCCGCCAGGTTCACTTTTCAAAACACATGATGGAAAAGTTTTCCGGATGGGGGAGAAAATCAGGAAACGTTATAAGTGTGAAGAAGTAAAAACCAAAAGGCTTTATTTATTCAGCCCGGTTTATGAAGCGGAGAGAGTGTAGGGAATAGGGAATAGGGAATATCCCTGCCTGCCGGCAGGCAGGGAATATCGAATATCGAATATCGAATATCGAATATCGAATGAAAGCTGAAATCAAATTGAATGTCTGATCTAAGAGCTTGCAGCTTGGAGCTTGGAGCTTGCGTAGCTTCCGCTTACAACTTTTTTCTCATCCATAACTCACATCCAAAATGCCCGGTGTTTCCGAGTGGACCGGTGAGGTATTCAAAACCGAATTTTTCATAAATCTTCAATGCCTTTTTTAATTCCGGCATGGATTCCAGGTAAAT
>JBJMLW010000065.1:0-2622 GCA_045805105.1 Flavisolibacter sp.
CCGTATTGGTAAATGCATACCGCACTGATACAGGATGCGCAACAGCCTTGCTTGATAAAATAATCTGGTTGTTTTTAATCTTTGCATCGGCATCATGATATATACCATCTTCTCCTGCAATAACAAAACCTTTAACCACTTTATCTTTTGAAACAAGTCCGGCTCGTGTAGGTTGAAAAGAAAGAATAATTTTATTTCCATCAATTTCCATATGATCAAACACCGGACTTTCAACTTCTCCCCTGTTTACATGATACGTTTTTGAAAGGGCAAGATTGGCTAACCGGTAACCGACATCTCTTTTATTCCTGGGATGGATATCATTGGTATCGCTGGCGAGATCTGTTGTTACAACCATTCCGGTTTGCGTGAGGGATAGTGTGGCTGTTTGGGCTTCACGTAATTCCGCACCGATCTGGTTGTTGCCATAATTAAAGGGTGCAATCTGAACAAGATAAAATGGAAAAATCTTATTCCATTTTTTACGCCATGATTCAATCATGGTAGTGAGTAGTTGGCTGTATGTTGAAGCAGTACCAGTATTACTTTCCCCCTGGTACGATATAGCACCTGCAATGTTGAATTTTGTAACAGGAGCAATCATTCCATTATAGGCAAGTCCTGGAAGAACCGGCCACCATTGGGAAGACTTCAGTGTTTCTGATGCTTTTAATAAAACCTGGTTACCATAAATCATGTCATCGGGTGTCCATGCTTCAGCAGGCGTGCCGCTCCAGCTGGCATGAATCAAACCGACAGGTACATGTAGACCTTCATTTAATTTTCTTCCAAAATAATAGGCAACGGCACTGAATGATTTTACACTATTTGAATCGCATACGATCCATGAACCTTCACAATTCTCCTGTGGCGCATCCGCTGTGGTTTTGGTAACATGGAAAAAGCGTATCGCCGGATTTTTTGCTGAAGCAAAATCTTCTTTCATTTGCGGGAGTCCCCAATTGTAATTCATTTCCATATTCGACTGTCCTGAACAGATCCAGACTTCACCAATGAGAACATTTTCCAGGACAATTTTGTTTTGTCCTTTCAATGTTATGGTAAATGGACCACCGGCTGCAGGCGTCTGAACAAAAATTTGCCATTTACCGTTTCCATTCGCCTGCGTGGAATCCATGTTTTGATTCCATGAAGTAACAACTGAAATTTTTTCGCCTGGTTCACCCCATCCCCAGAGCCGCACTTTTTCTTGTTGCTGTAACACCATGTTGTTTCCGATAATGGAAGGCAATCTTATTGCAGCATAACTTAAAGCGTGAAATGAAACAAAAAAAGTCAATAATATAAATCTCATTTTGTTATTTTTTTTCCCTGGAAAGAATGAAAATGAACACGACCCCTCATGCAGTGTAATAAGATCTTTCAAAATAATAACTGTCGCTCTATATCATTTATCATCTATCATTTATCATATATCATCTATCATTACTTATCGATAACCACATAAGCCACAGAACGCGGTTGCAAATACACTTTAATACCATCTGATGTTTTTCCCGCCTTTGCCCTGATGCTTGTATAATTAGAAGGACCACCTGAAATTTCGGTTGGACCCTCATCATTTACAAACACCTTTCTGGAAAATTCTCCATTATCATTCCCTCCTGTTAACCGATACCAGTAATAACGTATTCCCGGTGTTGCGTGCTGCAAAGTAACCTGTACATATTGAGCAGCGTTACTCTTGTTGATCAGCACAACACCTTTTTCACCAGTAGTAAATGAAGAGGCGTATGCCAGCACATCGCCCAGAACTTTTGTATCCAGCAAACGGTCACCCGTCATTTTCTGAAAATAATACTGGAAATAAAATGCAGGCCTCGGGTTCCATTTCGAAACACCTGGCTCGTCACCAATATTAAAAAGACCATGATCATTTCCACTGGCCCATCCATTGGCGAGGTCCCACCTGCTGGTTTCACCGTATTTATTTTTTAAAGATTCCCCAAGTAAAATAGCAGCATGAATGCCATTGACAAATGACACCTGCTGCATCGATCCCTGAGATGTAATGTTCCATTCTGTAAGTGCAATGGGTTTGATGGCAGCACCTGCAGTGGTGATGGAATTCTTTACATAGTTCATCATTGCTGTCGTATTGTCAACAGCCGTATTCAGGATGATATCAGCAGATGAATTTTGCTGGTAAGGTGTGTAATAACTATGAATGATGTAAAAATCCGGCGTATTGTTTACTGCACCCAGTACACCAGTATTCCACGACTGATCGGTTGGTGTTTGCCACGACTCCGGTTGTTTCTCCAGCAGGTACGCACCGATGTAAATTGTTTTTCCAATTTCCTGCGCTGCCTTCCGCATCGAATCGATATACACTTTTACATGCTGACCGTATAAATTTCCGGTGATGATCTGTGGCTGCCCGTCATGGTTTGTTGCAGTATTGATTCTGTAACCCGCTTCCCATGTACCATTGGTCTCATTTCCAATTTCCCAGTATTGTGTACGGCCATTATCATATCGCACCCAGTCGGCTGCCAGGTGTGCAGCAGCAGCAACTGGGTTGTTTGAAGTTCCATACCGCGCGTACCCATAATTCACCGTGATCATTCCTTTATTACCTGTCTGTTGCAGCATGTTATA
>JBJMLW010000066.1:0-4382 GCA_045805105.1 Flavisolibacter sp.
AAGGCAAACCTGGAAAGACTGGAAGAAACAAAAATTCAGGCATTACACCACCGGGAAGTTTTATAAAACATCACATAAATTCCTTCTTGGTACATATACATTCACATTCATCCTTTTTTATCCTCTTTTCATTGCTTCACTGGTACTGTTTGACTGGAAGTGGCCATTAATTCCCTGGCTTGTTCGCATGGGAATCCAGGCATTTATCTGGAAAAAGTCAATGAAAAGACTGGAAGAACAGGATCTTTTCTCCTGGTTCCTTCTATGGGATATATGGATGTTTGTATACTACATCATCTTCACACCTGCGCTTTGGAGAAAGGCGGGAAAGGGATGGAATTAGAAAGCTGCGAACAGCAGCTTCAAGAGCTTATGATAACTTTCATTTCTAATGCGACTGTCTGTGCACTGATGACTGATAACTGTGAACTGATCCCATGATTGATATTCTCCTGAAATATTTTACCGACTTCACAGAGAAACAGATTGAACAGTTCAATGCATTAGAGACCTTGTATTCAGAATGGAATACAAAAATCAATGTGATTTCGAGAAAGGATATTGACAGTCTTTATGTAAATCATGTTCTTCATTCACTTTCAATAGCTGCCGTTTTTCAATTTCCGGATGGCAAAGAAGTAATTGACATTGGAACAGGAGGCGGCTTTCCGGGAATTCCTCTTGCTATATTTTTCCCTCGGGTGAAATTCCACCTTGTAGACAGTATCAATAAAAAATTAAAGGTGGTGGAAGAGATAAAGTCTGCACTCGGCTTAAAGAATGTTTCTACACAACATATCCGTGCGGAAGAAATAAAACAAAAGAAATTCGATTTTGCTGTCAGCCGTGCAGTTGCACCATTAAAAGATTTATGGAACTGGAGCAGGCCATTACTTAAAACTGAAACATATAAAATTACTCATGATAATGGAGAGCAGGTATTGTTGAAATCAGGTCTGATTTGTTTAAAAGGTGGTTACCTTGTTCCGGAGAAACCAGAAATTAAACTTCATCCAAAGATGGTTAAGATTGAAACGATTTTTAATGAAGAGTATTTTAAAGAAAAGTTTGTATTGTATGTAGAAAGATAAAATGCGGGTAGAAATTGGGTGCCAGGGAAACACAGAGATACAGTATGAAATCTGTGTCCAGGTATCTACCTGGCTATCCCTAACTCAATCTCATCTCGGGAATTTCGCCTTCAATAATCAGTTTGCCCGCTGTTTTGGAACGGATTTCATCCACGGAAATACCAGGTGCTCTTTCAAGCAAATGGAAACCATCTTCAGTAACTTCCAGAACAGCAATTTCTGTTACTATTTTACGAACACAGCGAATACCTGTCAATGGAAGTGAACACTCAGGAAGTAGTTTGGATTCACCCTTTGGATTGGTATGCATCATGGCAACGATAATATTTCTTGCACTCGCAACAAGATCCATGGCGCCACCCATACCTTTCACCATTTTACCAGGAATTTTCCAGTTGGCTATATCACCTTTTTCACTCACTTCCATTGCACCCAGAACCGTCAGGTCAATTTTACCTGCCCGGATCATTCCAAAACTTTCAGCACTATCAAAAAAAGCTCCGCCTGGTAAAACTGTAACCGTTTCCTTACCTGCATTGATCAGGTCTGCATCAATTTCTTCTTCTGCAGGGTATGGTCCCATTCCCAGCATTCCATTTTCACTCTGAAGCATGATAAACATTCCTTCCGGTATATAATTGGCAACGAGTGTTGGAATGCCGATCCCAAGATTAACATACATGCCATCTTTCAATTCCTGTGCAATTCTTTTTGCAATACCGTATTTGTCGAGTGCCATCGGAGGGTTTAAAGTTTAAGGTTTTAGATTTAAAGGTCTGCAAGATCAATCAGCCATACTTCTTTGTGAATGATTCTAAATAAGGCAGAATACTCACGATTCACGATCACCTCAGTTTCACTGTCTTTTTTTCAATCCTCTTTATATAGTTTTTGCCTTCGAAAATGCGATGTACATAAACACTGGGAACATGGATCTGGTCCGGTTCTAGTTCGCCGGGTTCAACAAGGTGTTCAACTTCTGCAATCGTAATGCGACCTGCTCTCGCCATTGAAGTTGAAAAATTTCTTGTAGTTTTTCTGAACAGGAGATTACCAAACCTGTCACCCTTCCATGCTTTTACCATTGCAAAATCGGCATGCAGCGCATGTTCCATCAGGTACATTTTACCATTGAATTCACGTGTTTCCTTTCCATTTCCAATTTCAGTTCCCACACCGGCAGGGGTAAAGAATGCGGGTATTCCCATTCCTGCCATCTGGATGCGTGTTGCCAGTGTACCTTGTGGAATCAGGTCCACTTCCAATTCACCTTGCAGAAGCTGCCGCTCGAATTCAGCATTTTCACCAACATAAGAACTCATCATCTTTTTAATCTGCCGGGTATGAAGCAATCTCCCAAGGCCAAAATCATCTACGCCTGCATTATTTGAAATACAGGTAAGATTTTTTACTTTTTTCTGAACGAGTGCTTCGATAATATTTTCTGGAATGCCGCAAAGACCAAATCCCCCAAGCATAATGGTTGCGCCATCAAACAGGTCATGCAAAGCCTCCACTGCATTTTTATACACTTTGTTCATAATTCATATTCTGATTCAAAAATAAGGTACCGTAGGCTACTCCCGGAAGATGAGAGAAATCACTTTTGTTTTCTTTTTTTAAGGCTATCTATTGAAAGGCGAAGATTTTGAGGAACTGAAACAGGATGCGATGGTTTCTCCTGATGCAAACTGTCTGCCTTCTGCTGCCTGTCGGCATAATTCTGCAAAGAGTCGAGAACGACTTTAAATAGTCCAGGATGATTTTCATAATAAACGAGGCTTTTCCTGAACTTTTCCCTACTGATCCGATGAATATTCAGAATTTCCTGGTAATAGCCGATATAGGTTTGAATCCGGTTAAGTGAAGTATCGGTCATTAGTTTATAATCAGCGAGTTCGTCTGCCCTCAATACATCCCACAAAACAATTTTCATCTGTTCAGGAGGCAAAACATCTTTAGGTAATGGCGTTGAACAGGAAAGAAACAACACCGTAATCAGGATAAACCGGTTCCTCATTTGAGTTCCTTATACGCGTTTGCGTTAGTGAGATCAAGACGTACAAGGTAGTCGCGCGCACGTGTTTTCATTTCAGTTTCCGCTCTGCTGAAAATTTTAATTAATTCCGTGCTTTTACCCTGGAAGAAAAACTGGATGATCATTGAATTCGGATTTTCAACATTCACCGAATTCATGTAGTTCAGTGAATTAATAATCCCGGTTCGTCCCGCATTTTCATTTTCATAAAATTGATCCAGGCCGCTCCTGTAGTAATTATAAATAGCATCGTGCATCAATGTAAACCTGCTGTCAACGAGACCTTCAATTAATCGGAAGCGGTTTCGTATACCATCAAAGGCTTTCCATCCGGCAATCTGACCAGCTTCTGGTGCATTGTTTACAATAAATTGAGCTTTCTGAAAATAGGGGTCACCACCTCTGGGAAAAAAAGAATCATAGTCCATACCGATAATCAGATTCACATAATACGCAAGTATTGCTGTAATATTTGCCGCCAGCGGATCAGATCCCTGTATCCTGTTTTCATTAAATTCAATTGGCTGGAATTCAACATATTTAAATTGTACATCAGGATCAAGAAAATTTATAATGGGCGATTCATATGAGGTATTATATACAGGGCGGGCTGCCTGTACGGTTAGTGTTGCCTTATACATGTTATTTCCAAGGTACTCATCAATGTTCAGCAGAAAATTACATTTGATTCTTTCCTGGACCTGGTATACATCTGACGTCCATTTCCTGTTATTAATAAAATTTGTAAGTGCTCCCTGGAGGGTTTGAAAAACTTTTTTATCAACCTGGGTATTTACTTTGTCAGAATTAATGGAAAAACGGGCTTGTAACTCCTGCGCGCGGAGTGTCACCGTCATCAAGATCAAAGAGAAAATAACAAGCAATTTTTTCATTCGAGTTCGGTTATTGAATCAACAATATCTTTTGCAAGTTCTTTTTTTGATTTCAGTCCAATCTGTTTCTGATGGCCATTGCGATAAAACAAAACCACCTTATTGGTATCAAGTCCAAAGCCCGCTCCCTGTTCGCTTAGTGAATTAAGCACCATGAGGTCTGCATTTTTTTCCTTAAGTTTTTTCAATGCATTGGCCTCTTCATTATTTGTTTCCAGCGCAAAGCCAACCAGCAGCTGGCCTTCCCGCTTCCGGGCGCCGAGCGTAGCCAGGATGTCATCGGTCTTGCGGAGGCTCAGGGTCATCGTTCCATCCGCCTTTTTAATTTTCTGCTCACTAATTGTTTCCGGCGCATAGTCG
>JBJMLW010000067.1:0-4913 GCA_045805105.1 Flavisolibacter sp.
CTGGATGCCGGATGTGGAAATGGAAGAAACCTGGTTTATTTTTTACGTAATGGCTTTGAAGTTTACGGCATTGACCATGATCCTGAAAGCATTCGCTCAGTAATAAAAATGGCTCAGCAAATTATTCCCGGATATCCTGCATCGAGGTTTATAAAAGCTTCTGTTGAACAACTTCCTTTTAATGATGATGATTTCGCGCTTGTTATTTCAAGTGCCGTACTTCACTTTGCCAGGAATAAGCAACATTTTGAAAATATGCTTTATGAATTATGGCGTATACTCAAACCGGGAGGTTTTTTGTTTGCAAGGCTGGCTTCTGATATTGGTATAGAAAATAAAATTCATCCTACTGGTGATGGAAAATTTCTGTTGCCGGACGGTTCGGAAAGATATCTTATAAATGAATCTATGCTGGTTTCATATACGCAACAACTGAAGGGAAAGTTATTTGAACCCATCAAAACAACCAATGTTCAGAATTTACGATCCATGACAACCTGGTGTTTGATTAAATAAAAGTTTGGTTTACCGATCCTGTAAATTTCAAGCGTTCGTCATGCCATAAGGCTTTTGAAACTATAACTTATCTTCGCGCGCTATGACACAGGAATATTTGAAAGAAATGAGGGACCGCGTAGTTGTCCTAAGGAGGTTTCTTTGACGTCGCTAACAGGAAAGATAAAATAAACCAGGACAAGCAGCTTTCACTTGCCCCAGGTTTCTGGGATGATAATGCGAGGGCAACCTCCATCTTAAAAGAGATCAAGGTGAATGAATACTGGGTCCACCTTTTTGAGGAGGTTGAGGCAGCTGTAGAAGACTTTGCCGTACTATTTGAATTCTGGAAGGAAGGAGAAGGAACGGAAGAGGAAGTGAAAGCAGCCTATGACAAGGCTACTAATGCCATTGAAGAAGCCGAATTCAAAAGTACACTTAACCAGCCGGAAGATGAACTGCCTGCTGTGATGCAACTTAATTCGGGTGCAGGTGGAACAGAAAGCCAGGACTGGACTGAAATGCTGGCACGTATGTACCGGATGTATGGAGAGAAACAGGGATGGAAAGTAACCATACTTGATTGGGTGGAAGGTGATGGCGCAGGAATCAAGACGTGCACCTTACAATTTGATGGTGAATTTGCGTATGGCTTTTTAAAGGCCGAAAGTGGTGTTCACAGGCTGGTAAGGATTTCACCATTTGATTCCAATGCAAGAAGGCATACTTCATTCTCTTCTGCTTTTGTTTATCCGCTTGTAGATGATTCTATCAATATTGAAGTAAAAGATAGCGATGTTAAAATGGAAACAGCAAGAAGCGGCGGCGCAGGGGGACAGAATGTGAACAAGGTTGAAACAAAAGTATTTCTTACACATATTCCAACAGGAATTGTTGTGGTTTGTCAAACAGAAAGATCACAAATAGGAAACAGAGAAAAAGCTATGCAGATGTTGAAAAGCCGGCTGTATGAAGAAGAACTGCGCAAACGGGAGGAATTGAAAAATGCAGCGAATGCGAATAAGAAAAAGATAGAGTGGGGTTCCCAGATACGCAGTTACGTTTTTCATCCCTACAAAATGATCAAAGATCACCGTACAGATTATGAAGTAGGGAATGTAGGTCCGGTTATGGATGGAGAACTCGATGGATTTATCAAGGCATACCTGATGAAAGAAAAGGAAATGGAAGCATAGGCAATTTCATAACAAATCAAAAAGCAAAACCAGTAACCAGTAACCAGAATGAACCTCGGATATTTTAATTACCCATTGCCAGTTAATGAACCAGTGCAGGGTTATGCGCCCGGATCGGCTGAAAGAAAAGCTTTACTGAATACTATAAATGATTTTAAAGCAAATCCTGCCGATATTCCAATGTTTATTGGTAATGAAGAAGTGCGGACAGGTAACCTGAAAGCAATTCATCCTCCACACGAGATCAATACAACGGTTGGTAATTTTCATGCTGGAGATGAAAATCATGTTCATAAAGCCATTGAAGCGGCACTTAAGGCCAGGGAAGGATGGTCTAATATGTCGTGGGAGAACAGGGCAAATATTTTTCTGAGGGCTGCTGATTTAATATCCGTTAAATACAGGTATCATATGAATGGTACCACAATGCTTGGACAAAGCAAAAATGCTTTCCAGGCGGAAATAGATAGTGCATGTGAGCTTATTGATTTTTTACGATTTAATGTTCATTATCTCAGTGAAATTTACAGGCAGCAACCCATCAGTGGTGATGGCATGCACAATCGTGTTGAATACCGGTCATTGGAGGGTTTTGTGCTTGCGATTACTCCGTTCAATTTTACAGCAATTGGTGGCAATCTGCCTACTTCTGCTGCAATGTGCGGGAACGTTGTAGTGTGGAAACCTGCTAATACCCAGATTTTCTCTGCACAGATGTTCATGCGTATCCTGAAAGAAGCGGGTTTGCCAGATGGTGTCATTAACCTTATATATGTTGACGGACCAACAATTGGAAAAGTCTGTCTTTCACACCGGGATTTTGCCGGTGTTCATTTTACAGGATCTACGGGTGTGTTCAACCAGATGTGGAAGACTATAGGTGAAAATATTTCGATTTATAAAAGTTATCCCAGGATAGTGGGTGAAACAGGTGGAAAGGATTTTGTAATTGCACACAGGTCTGCAGATCCCCGTGTAGTATCAACAGCATTATTGCGGGGAGCATTTGAATACCAGGGACAAAAGTGTTCTGCAGCATCAAGAGCATATATTCCTTCCAACCTCGCGCATGAGATTAAACAGCTGTTATCTGAAGGTGTGAATTCATTTAGAATAGGTTCTGTTGAAGATTTCAGCAATTTTATAAATGCTGTTATTGATGAAAAAAGTTTTGACAAAATTGCTTCCTATATAGATGCTGCAAAAAATGACGTGAATGCAAAGATTATATCCGGCGGCCTTTACGATAAATCAAATGGCTATTTTATTTATCCAACCATTATAGAAGCTTTTGATCCGAAGTACATTACCATGTGCGAGGAAATATTCGGCCCGGTACTGACTATTCACGTATATGATGAAAATAAATATGAGGAAACACTGGACCTTGTAGACAACACATCTCCATATGCATTAACAGGCGCAGTAATTTCACAGGATCGTTACGCAATTGAACTGGCAACAAAAAAGCTACGAAATGCTGCGGGTAATTTTTACATTAATGACAAACCAACAGGTGCTGTTGTGGGGCAACAACCATTTGGAGGAGCCAGGGCAAGTGGAACAAATGACAAAGCAGGATCGCAACTCAATTTATACCGTTGGCTTAGCGCAAGAACAATCAAAGAAACCTTTGTGCCGCCCACAGATTACAGGTATGCATTCTTAAGAGGAGAAAGTGAAGGGATCTGAAAGAACAGAAGAAAGCATTGAATATTTTTTCAGCAACTTTTTCCCCGCAAGTTTTGGGATGTTTATAATGAAACCTTCATTGTAATAACTACTAACAGGTTCAAAAGAATTTTGCCGGATTAATTTTTTTTCAATAGAGCATACAACAATTTCCCCGGATATTATTTCATGTAACGATTAGATAACATCGAAATTGAATTTCGATTTAATTAGCTCTCCGGTTAATATTTATTGAGAAGCCTTCATTTAAAATTTCATTTGAAATTTTTAGAATGTGTTCAATGAACAGCATTATTCTGAAATTGGTATTGCCTTGTGGCTTAATCGTAAATCAACGATAAGTAATCGTATAAATACAGAATTTTTTCAAATGAAGAAGTAATTTTCCTAAAGGTTTTTACTTAGTTTATTCAATTCATACGGTTTTTTTTCCAATTATAGTGACATCATTTTGAAATGTCGGGGTCGCTGATATCTTTGCGAGTATTAAAAATCTAAACCGTTTGTATGAAAAAACTTTCATTAATGGTGGCATTCGTTGCCGCTACAATTGCAGTTAACGCACAAGATGCGGGAAGAAGCAACGCAATCAAATTAAATCCACTTTCCCTGGCATTTATGACAGGAAACATTTCTTATGAAAGAGCAGTAAGCAGTAATTCTTCTGTTCAGCTGGGAGCGTTTTATTCCAGCGTAGGAATCAGTGGATTGAAATATACTGGTTGGGGTGTTACTCCCGAGTACCGCATTTATTTTGCAGGTGCTAAAGAAGCCCTGAATGGTGTTTATGTTGCACCTTTCGGACGTTACCAGAGCTTCAACCTTGAAGACAAAGATGCTGGTAGCAAAACCTCATTTACAACAATGGGTGGTGGTGCTATCATTGGATGGCAGAAAATGTGGAACAGCGGTTTCACATTAGATCTTTTTGCCGGTCCGTCTTACAACAAGGCAAAATTCAAAAATGATGGTGATGATGACACTTTTGACGTAAAAGGTGGATTCACCGGTTTTGGAGTTAGAACTGGTCTTACGATCGGCTTCGGATTCTAATTCCTGTAATTAGTTAAAAAGCCCTGGTTTACCAGGGCTTTTTGTTTTAAGAGAAGACTCTGATAGATTACGGCCTTTTTTTTGCTCCATGCCTCGAAAAGAAACTTATGAAAAAGATCGCCTTTTTAGGTATCACTATGTTAACCTCTGTAATACTTTTTGCTCAACAGTCTGGCCTTGGTTTAAAGGCCGGTTTAAATGTTTCCCATCTGCAGGGAGGGGACAACGCATTAAATGGATCGAAGCTTGGATTGAATGCTGGTATTCTGGGACATTTGCATATTAATAATACGTTTGCTGTACAACCCGAAATCATGTACTCAAGCCAGGGGGCAAAGTATACAAACGTAGATGGAGTAGAACATGAGCTGTCGTTGAATTATATCAACATTCCCCTTAATCTTCAATATATGTTTAATAATGGTTTCAGATTGCAAACAGGACCCCAGGTTGGATTTTTGGTGGGGGTGAAGGACA
>JBJMLW010000068.1:0-9487 GCA_045805105.1 Flavisolibacter sp.
GCATGCTGGCCTTTGCAATTTCAACCGGCGGAATTCCAAGCCATTCAAAGTGCAGGATCTCAAAAAGCAATTCATCTCCTGCATATGGCTTGTCATGCTCAGCTGCCAGGTAATTCAATACAAGCAGCAGTTGCTGAATAAATGGCTGATCAAGAATATTGAGTGATCTTTTTGAATAAAATGGAATTTTTTTCAAACGCAGGTAGTTGGCGAGTTCTTCACCATATTTATTTTCCCTGTAAATAATTCCAATCCTGTTCCCTTCCACGCCGTTATTTACTAGTGCTTCTACAAGAAGCGTTGTATTGATCATTTCATCGCGCTGCGTTTCATATTCGTAAATATGCGGGTCAAATGCAAGGTGGCGGATGTCTTCATGACTTGAAACAAGATTTTTATCAAGACCCTCAATTTTTTTTACGAGTCTTTCTTCGTTTCTTTCGATCAGTGTTCTTGAAATATCGAGAATGGGTTGCGTAGACCGGTAATTGTTCACCAGCACAACTGTCAGAAGATCTTTTTTGTAGCCTTCAGCAAACGTCATCATGTTTTCGATGTTCGCACCCTGGAACCTGTAAATGCTCTGGTCGTCGTCGCCTACAACAAACACATTCGGTTTGTCCCAATAGTTGATCAACAGCTGAACGATCCTGTTTTGTGAACCACTGGTATCCTGGTATTCATCTACCAGGATATACTGATATTGTTCCTGGTAAGAACGCAGCAGGTTTTCATTGGTTTCAAAAGCATTCACCACCCAGTTGATCATGTCATCAAAATCGTAACGGTTCCGGTCGCGCATCATTTTCTGGTATACCTGTAGTTCGCTGCATGCTGCACGCAACTTTTCCATGCGTTCTTTCTGCTCTTCAATTTTGTCCCAGCGCACATCGCCTTTTTTGTAATCCTTCGTCGCTCTTTTGCAGATGTATTCATCACGGCTAGGTAAATCGGAAATGTATTCATCAATTTTTTTGCAGATAAAATCTGATGTCCATCCTTCCTTTTTCATGAGGCTGAAAAGGGTATTCAGTGAGTTCATCTCGAAGTACACATCACCGCGATAACGTTTCAGCGGATGGTCTTTTCCAAATCCATCAATGAGTTCTTTCATCAGCTCGATCTTTTCAAGATCTGAAATAGGATCAAGACTTGTTTTTTCGAACAGGCCGAGGTTATCCTGAATCACATCGTTGCAGAAAGCATGAAAGGTGGTGATGCTTACACGATATGCATCAGGACCAATGAAACCCTGGAGGCGCCTGCGCATGGCCACTGCACCCGAATCGGTGTATGTAAGGCAAAGAATATTATTCGGTTCTGCTCCTGTATCACTCAACAGAATTTTTCCGATGCGTGCACTGAGTATCTGCGTCTTTCCGGTTCCGGGACCTGCAATCACCATCACCGGACCTTCAACCTGGTCAACTGCGCGCCTTTGTTCGGGGTTCAACCGTTCATACTCCACATTGAATTTCTGAAGAAGTTTCTCTCTTGAAATGGACATAGGGCGAAGGTAAGGATTGCTAAGCTATTTAGCAGGGAAAACAGCGGCGTGCTGCCCCGCACTACGAGCTACGCGCTACGCGACTGAAGGGATCGAAGTTGGCTTTGGATTATTATGTTGATTAGATCAGTTCGTTAATATGACTAAAGTTTATAAGTAACGTATAGCTGCGCGCAACGCGTGGCGAGTAGCGCGCAGCTGTTCTAAAATCCCTAATTTTCCTCCTTCATGATTGTACAGCCAACAGAATTGCGGAGCGTAGATGTAAGACGTTACGTGACGCCATTGCGTGAAGGAGGTTCGCTGCCTGCTATTGTGGAAGCAGATGATGGATTTTTATATGTATTAAAATTCCGCGGAGCAGGTCAGGGAATAAAAGCATTGATCGCGGAATTACTCGGTGGCGAAATAGCACGTGCTTTAGGATTACGTGTTCCGGAAATCATTTTTGCACAGGTAGATCCTGCATTCGGAAGAACCGAACCTGATGAAGAAATACAGGACCTCTTGAAAGCAAGTGAAGGATTGAACATCGCACTTCATTACCTGTCTGGTGCCATTAGTTTTGATCCGGCAGTAACAAGGGTGGAATCACACATGGCATCACAGATCGTATGGCTCGACAGCCTGATCATGAATGTTGACCGCACGCCAAGAAATACAAACATGCTGATGTGGCATAAGGAATTGTGGCTGATTGATCATGGCGCTTCATTTTATTTTCATCATTCATGGGACAACTGGAAAGAGTACAGTGAGAAGCCATTCGTGCAGGTGAAAGATCACGTGTTATTGCCATTGGCTTGTGAACTTGAACAGGTGGATGAAGAATTTAAAAAAATTCTTACCGCGGAACGCATTGATGAAATCGTATCAATGATTCCCGAAGAATGGTTGATGTTGATTATTAAGGATGCAGCTGATGCAGAAATTGCCCGCGATGTTTACAGGGAATTTTTACTCAACCGGGTTTTACATTCACACATTTTTTTAAATGAAGCGCAACATGCCAGGAAAATACTTGTTTGAATACGCTGTTGTGCGTGTAGTTCCAAAAGTGGAGCGTGAAGAATTTCTGAATGCAGGCGTGATTCTTTTTTGCAAAGACCTGAAATATTTGCGTTGCCGCCAGTTGCTCAACAGGAAAAGGCTTCAAACATTCTGCGGCGAAATGGATTGCAGGGAAGTGGAAGATCATTTACTGGCATTTGAAAAAATATGTCATGGAGATCCGCAGGGCGGACCAATTGCACTGCTCGATCTTCCATCGCGATTCCGTTGGTTAACGGCAACTAGGAGTACGGTGGTTCAAACTTCTAAAGTGCATCCGGGTTTTTGTGAAGATGCGGATGAAACGCTGGAGAAGTTGTTTCAGCAGTTGGTGGTGTGAAGAAGACGACAGTCCACAGTCCACAGTCGACAGACAACAGTACTTCTTAATTTCAATTCCACTTCGATATTCGATATTCGTTATTCGTTATTCGTTATTCGTTATTCGTTATTTCCTACTGGTACCCCATCGCCTGTAAATTAAACAGCTCCGCATACCGTCCGTTCTTTTGCAGTAATTGTTCATGACTTCCTGATTCAAGAATTTCTCCGCGATCGAGAACAAGAATGCGATCTGCCATACGCACTGTCGAAAACCGGTGCGAGATGAGAACAGCTGTTTTTCCTTTCGTGAGTTCTGAAAACCGTTGAAACACTTCATATTCTGCACGTGCATCAAGGGCTGCAGTTGGTTCATCGAGAATGAGCAACTGTGCATCTTTCATATAGGCTCTTGCCAGCGCGATCTTCTGCCATTCACCACCGGATAATTCAACGCCCTGGTTGAATCGTTTCCCAAGAGGCTGGTCGTATTTGCCGGGAAGACGTTGCACCACTGCATCTGCAAGACTTGAGCGCGCAGATGCCATGATCAGATCAGCGTTTTCTTTTTCAGAAATATTTCCTGCTGCAATGTTCTGTGATACCGACATCTGGTAACGAAGGAAATCCTGGAAGATCACACCAACCTGCGAACGCATTTCGGTGAGATCGTATTCACGAAGATCATATCCATCCAGTAAAATGCGGCCTTCTGTGGGATCGTACAACCGTGCAAGAAGTTTCACGAGTGTAGTTTTACCTGCACCGTTTTCTCCTACCAGTGCGAGCTTTTCACCTGCACGAAGTGTAAAATTCAGGTGACGATTAGCCCATTGTTCTGAATTTGTATAACGAAAGCCAACATTTTCGAAAACAAAACCTTCGCGGATAGGATTGGGAAACGGTCTTGCATGAACTGATGCTTTAATTCTTGGCTGGATATCAAAAAAGTCGAAGAAGTCCTTCAGATAAATAGCGCCCTGCGATATGGTTGTAAAACGCAAGAGCAATCCTTCCATTTGCCCGCGCAACTGGCGGAAGGATCCAGCGAGAAAAGTAAGATCACCTATGGATAATTGTCCGGATATGGCTTTGATAATAATAAAAACATAAGCGGTGTATGAACCCATGCTGCCGAGAATGGAAAACAGCGTTCCCCATGATGCCCTTCTTGTTGATAATCTTTTATTGTCGTAATAAAACTTATTCGAAAGCTGTTTAAACCTGTCGATAAAAAAACCAGACAGGTTAAAGATCTTCACCTCCTTTGCCGTTTCATCGCTTGCACCAACATAACGTATGTAATCCAGTTCCCTCCTTTCAGGTGTCTGTCTCCTGCTTAGTGTATAATTCCTGTCGTTGAAATATGATTCACTGATGAAAGCAGGCAAAACTGTTATAAAAAGTAAGCCTATCAGCCACGGATTAAAAGCAATAAGGCCTGCTGCAAGAAAGCACATTGTAATCAGATCCTGCACCTGGCTTAACACCTGCGATAACAAAACTGTTCGTCCGCTGGTTTGTTGTCTTGCTCTTTCCAGTTTATCATAGAAAACTGAATCTTCAAACTGGTCAAGGTCAAGGGTGGCGGCGTGCTGCATGATTCGTACGGATGTATGATTGGCAAAAAGATCACCCAGGAGTCCATCAACGAGAGAGGTTGCCCTTCCGAGGGCGTCTGCAAAAATGGCGAGGCAGAATTCTGCAGCAATCAATTGCCACAACCATGTATGTGAAGATCCCGAGGCACTATGAGTTAATCTAACCACTTCATCGATGATCAGTTTTCCTACATATAAAATGCTAACGGGAATTGCAGAACGGATCAGACGAAGAAAGGCATTGATGATGGTAAGCTTTGGGCTCGTTTGCCAAACAAGTCTGAAAAACCTGGGCAGATTATTCAAAGCCGAGAAACGCTCCTTCCAACTCACTTCTGTCATGGCCATGTTACTGTAAAAGTAGTGCCAATAAGCAAGGAAATTTTTATTGAAGGTTAGGAGATCCGGAATTGGGAATTCGGAGGAATACGGAATACGGAATTCGGGTGAAGCGGGATTCAACATTTATATGATATATTCCTTTTTAGCGAAAGGGCCGTTTCCCTAATTCCTAAAACAGGATTCCTTTCCTCAATACCTAGTAACTTCACTACAAATGCGTCAACTAGCTGCCATATTATTCGCCGACATGACCGGGTACACAGCGCTCATGCAGGAAAATGAGCAACTGGCCCGTACAAAACGAAAGCGTTTTAAGATGGTACTTGAAGTTGCTGTTGCAGAAAACAATGGCAGGGTGGTACAATATTATGGAGACGGTTCACTGAGCATTTTCAACAGCGCAATTGATTGTGTGAAGTGTGCAATCAGCATTCAGCAACAATTGCAGGCTTCGCCTAAGGTGGATCTGCGGATTGGAATTCATACCGGTGACATCACCATGGAAGAGGATTCTATTTATGGTGATGGTGTTAACCTGGCTTCAAGGATAGAATCGCTTGCAGTGCCGGGCGGAATTTTTATTTCTGAAAAAGTATATGATGAAATCCGCAACCAGGATGACATACTAACGCGTGATCTTGGATATTTTGAATTGAAAAATGTCATTCAGCCGCTGCGCGTGTTTGCGGTAATTAATAAAGGTGTGGTTGTGCCGGACCGTTCAGATATAAGAGGAAAAACCAGGAATATTGAAAACAGGCTGGCAGTCCTTCCCTTTGTTAACATGAGTGCCGATCCTGAAAACGAATACTTCAGTGATGGCATTTCTGAAGAACTGCTTAATGCACTGACAAGAGTGGAAGGGTTAAAAGTTACTTCACGCACTTCTGCTTTTGCCTTTAAAGGAAAGCATCATGATATACGGGACATTGGTATACAATTAAACGTAGACAAAATTCTGGAAGGGAGTGTTCGCAAAGCCGGAAACAGGGTTCGTGTAACTGCACAACTGATTAACGCTTCAGATGGTTATCATATCTGGAGTGAAACTTATGACCGAGATCTGAATGATATATTCCAGGTACAGGATGAAATCAGTGGCATCATAGCCAATAAACTTCGTCAGAACCTTGCCCCGGAAAGGCAAACACATTTCAAAACAAAAGTCACTAACGTTACTGCATATACGTATTATCTGAAAGGCCTTCATTTCTGGAATAAAATGACACCTGCAGACAGCCGTAAAGCTATAGACTGCTTTAATGAAGCAATAGCCATACAACCTGATTATGCCCTCGCGTATGCCATATCCGCTGCAGTATACAGTTACCTTGGTGCTTCAGGCCAGGTGATGCCACAGAAAGCATTTGAAATAGTTCGTCAACGGGCTGAAATTGCATTGAAACTTGATGACTCTATTGCGGAAAGTCACCAGGCAATGGCATCTCTTTTCCTTTTCTACGACTGGAACTGGAAGGCTGCATATGAATCGCTTCAAAAAGCAATACAACTTAATCCCGGATCCGTAGATGCCTATGACCTGCTTGGATTTTATTATGTTATCACGGGACAAAAGGAAAAAGGAGTTGAATTACTTGAGGAAGCAGAAAAGCTGGATCCTTTGTCACCAGTTATATTGAACGCTCTTGGAAATATGTACATTTTTGCGCACAGGTATGATGATGCGATCAGGCAGGCAGATAAAGTGATTGAAATGAATCCTTCCATGCGCATCAGCATTGAAATGAAGGGATGGGCAACCGGCATGAAAGGTAACTGGGAGGAAGCCCTTGTACTATTCAAGGAAGTGCATCGCTTAACAAATCATCCTTTGAAAGGGCTGATGGGAATGGCATTCAGCTACGGAAAGCTTGGTGACAGGGCAAATGCAATGGAGTGTATTCATAAAATGGAACAAAGGGAGTTACTGGAACCTGATGTTGTTGTGGATGCAGATCTTGCAGCTGCATGGGCAAGCCTCGGAGAGATTGATAAAACAATTTATTACCTGCATCGTTGTATCGATAAGAGAATGGGTCCTGTTGGTTACTACCTAGAATATCCTGTGTTCGGAGATTTGGCAACTGATCCGCGATTTCGTGAAATACGTCAAAGGTTAGGATTGGAGGTAATTGAAAATGTTGCTTTAACCACGGGTTACGGTGACACAGAGTAATACTGTGTCGCGGGGTTCAACTATAGCATTGCAGGAGCACCTTTGCCCATGCAAATCCGCCGGTAATTCAAAGTAAATGATGCAGGATGATCTTTCCTGATTGCTGGAATGAATACATAAGATTTCACCCAGATTGTATTAGATGAAACCACACAGATCGTCAATTGCTTTTCGTGAACATGATTCAGTGTGTGTGGGGCCTGATGTTGGGAGTACATAGATTAAATTGAATGAAGCCGCTGCAGAGATGATCAACAGCGGCTGTAAGAATTATTCTCCGAGAACTACAACAAAATATTTCGATTCAAGATTTACATGTGCTTTTTCAGCAGAACCGGGATAAGTTCCCAGCCAGAAATTCACTTCATCTGCATTTTCACCACCCAGGATGATCTCACCGGCACTGCATCTTTCTGCACGCAGCCTGAATGTAACTTTATACTGCTGGTCATCCCGCAGGTTTACCGTTGAATCACTTGTAATGGTTGTAACATCAGAATATGTTTCACCTGTGAAAATGATTTCTGGTCTTTCACATTTGGGTGAACTGTAAGTGAAATTTACAGGGATCTCGCTACTTAGAATCTTGGGTGTCTGTGTTTCTACCGGAGGTTCAACAATAGCATTTTTTGTACACGCGGAAAAGCTAACAATGATTGCAAGGAAACTGAAAAACTGTTTCATGGGGTGTTTTTGAAGTTTTTAATTACCGGTTGCAGCTGATAACAGCCATGCCAGGCGGGGCATCGGTCTCACAGATTGTTGGAGGTTTTCCGGGAAGATTTAAGCAGGTCCTTCTAAGGAGAGGAAATTTGAAATGAGATGAAGTATAAACAAATGTGCAATAAATTATTTTCAACTGCCAGTAAAAGCGGGGAAATATTTTTCAGTTCAGCGTTCTTTTTCAGGTATGAATAATCATCAATGTATAATGGTTTAAAGTTTAAGGTTTAAAGTTTCTTCGATGGAATAATCTTATAATCGTTGTTAATACTTGATTCAACTTTGACTGTTAAGCCAGGTAAAAAGTTCCGATAAAAACCTGTTCGATTTAAAGAACTGTAAACTGCTCAAGGCAACTCCGTAATTCTGATCTCCTTCCACCTCACCCTGATTCCGCCACCATCATGAATCTGCAATGCGATAAACCCTTCACCCTTTCCAATAATTTCATCTTTCAGAAATACTATCTGTTGGCCATTGAGCCAGGTAGTTACTTCATCACCAATTACACGGATCTTTAAATGGTTCCATTTTCCCGGCTTCAGAATTTTTTCATCTTCAGGTTTTGGCTGAATAAGCCATCCCCTTCCGTACGACTCGTAAATGCCACCTGTATGATGGTCCATCGGTGCTACTTCTACCTGCCACCCGCTGATCTTTGTTCCTTCTATCCCTGACCTGAAAAAAACACCACTGTTACCATTGGCTTCCTGTTTGAACTTCAATGTTAATTCGAAGTTTTTATAGTTTTTATTTGTTGAAAGGTAGCCATACTGTTTATCCGGACCGCTTTCGCATACCAGATCATGATGATCAACATACCATCTCTCAGTTCCGTGTATTGTCCATCCGGTGAGGTCCCGGCCATTGAAAATTTTTACAGACTGTGAGTAAGAAACAGTGCCAGTCAACAGAAGGCAAAGAAGAAATATTTTCATATGAATTTTTATTGTAGCGTGTTACCCTGGACAGAAGAGAATTCATGCAATGACTGTTTCCTTTTGTGCAACAAGGAAATTTTTCCTGATCCAGGTTTTCAAATCAGTAAGCCACGGGTATTCTTTTCTGCATTTCTGCACGTCAGTAAAAATGGCATCGTGACTATTAATCCATTTGAACATAGCATATAGGTTTTTGCCCATTGCCAGGCGGGTGATGATGCCTGGCAGCTGTTGGTAATGAACAGGAATATTAAGCATTTCAGAAAAAACCTTTGCTGTCTGCTCAATACTTAATTCTTCAGCACCAAGGGTTATGGTTCTTGATGCATAGGAAGCTGGATTCATAAACGCATCCACCACAAGTTTTCCTACATCATCAGCAGCTATAAATTGCTGAACTGTTTCGCCTGAAACAGGATAAACTAGTTTTCCTTTTAGCAATCTGTGTTTTACCTGGGGCAACAGAAAATTTTCATAAAAGGAACACGGACGAATGATGGTATATCTTAATCCCGTCTTTTTAATATGTTCTTCAATTACACGTTTGCTTTCAAAATGTGGTATGCCTGTTTGTGAGGTTGCTCCGGCTGTGGAAGAATAAATAATGTGAGGGATGTTGTGTTCATTGGCATAATCAGCCAGGTTTATTCCCTGCCTGATTTCACGTTCTGCACCTTTATGCATGCTCTGAACGCTGTATACGCCATCAACACCTTTCAGATATGCATTGAAACCTGAAGGTTCATCAAGGTTACCCCGGATCACTTCCACTCCGAGCGCACGTAATTCTTTTGCCTTGTCTGATTCTTCATCACGCGTAAGTGCC
>JBJMLW010000069.1:0-8284 GCA_045805105.1 Flavisolibacter sp.
TGGAAAATAACAATGGCATCTGTAGCCTCTATCCTGGTAATGGAATGCACTGTAAATTTTTTAAGCGACATGATAGAAACCGATAAGGTGGGAAGCGTGTTTTTAATGTGTATTGCAGTTGTGATCGTCGGCGATCGGGACGTGAAACGTGAAACGTGAAACGTCAAACGTGAAAGGTAAAATGTGTAAGCTCAAACTTTTGAATCCGGACTGGTGTTTTTATTATACTTCGATATTCGTTATTCCCTGCCTGCCGGCAGGCAGGGATATTCATTATTCGATATTCTCACAGCTTCCCTCTCACATTCAACGCATCTCTCAATCCATTTCCAAGCAGGTTAAATGAAAGAACAAGAAGCATGATGGCAAAACCGGGTGCAAGTGCAAGCATGGGGTTCTGTGTGATAATGAAATTATAGTTTTCCTTGATCATTAAACCCCAGCTGGGTTGAGGCGGCTGAACACCAACCCCGAGGAAACTCAAGCCTGCTTCAATTACAATTGCAGAAGCAAAGTTGGATGCGGCGATCACGAGAATAGGACCGAATATATTCGGAAGAATATGTCGTGCAATAATCCTGAAATCAGAAAGGCCAAGCGCCTTTCCTGCTTCTACATATTGCAGTTCGCGTGTTGCCATTACCTGGCCGCGGACAAGCCTTGCTATATTCACCCACATCGTTAGACCAACTGCAACAAAAACCTGCCAGAATCCTTTGCCAAGTAAAAGTGTGATCGCAAACACCAATAAAAGTGTAGGTATACTCCAGATCACGTTGATCAGCCACATGATCATTTCGTCTGCAAATCCCCGGAAATATCCTGCAATGGAGCCCAGCACAATGCCCAGCGTAAGTGATATCAGAACTGTGATTAAACCTACACTCAGGCTCACTCTTGTGCCTATAATCAACCGGCTAAGGATATCCCTTCCGAATTTATCTGTTCCGAGATAAAACTTTTGTGTAGTAACAGGCTTTTCGTGAAGCTGGCTTTTATGATATGAAATCCTTTCTGTAACGCCTTCATCAATATACTTTTCAGCTATGATGCTGTCACCTTTTGATGTTATTGTACTCACTGGAATATGATCATACACATCCGGCATTCCTGAAAAAATTCTTTTTAAGAATCCTGTATTGGTGGGTTCCTGTTTTTTAACGAGAAGAAAATTCTGTTGAAAGCCTGGTTTTTCGCCACCAATTTCAAGAATGATCCTGTTAGCATAAGGCGTAGAATCTGCGGCAATGAGATAACTGAATACAGCTATTAAAACAGCAAGCACAATCATTACAAGGCCAGCCATGGCACCTTTGTTCTTTTTCAGGCGGCGCCATGCCGCCTGCCAGAATGAAGGTGATGTTCCGTTCATCGGAGAAAGATATATTTTATTTTGTTCTTCGCCCCTTCCATTGATACTTCCCCAGCTGGCCGATTATTCCTATCACCACAGTATAAAAAATATGAATGGGCTGCATCCATAGAAAATATTTCATCAGCCTTTGTTCCCCGTAAAATCCTGCAACGGTATAGACAAACGGCCATTCGATAAATGTTTTTATTACAAGGAAAAGACCGGCATACATCCAGAAAAAAGAATTGAAAAAGCAAAGGAATATCAGGGATATAAATGAAAGATTCAGTAGGTAAACAAAAAACAGAACTGCAACCATTCTGTAATCATCATACACGAGGGCTTTACCTGCCCATCTTTTGCGCTGCATCAGCAGTTCATTCCAACTGGACATTGGAACCGTACTAACAATGGCTTCACGACTTTTTAAAAATTCAATTTTTTGAGGATGCATCTTCCATATTTTATACATCAGCAGCATATCATCGCCGGAGGCAATGTGATCGATTCCTTCAAATCCATTCACCTGTAAAAAAGATTCCCGTGTATAAGCAAGGTTCGCGCCATTGCACATAAAATGAAAACGGTTGGCAATACCTGCACCAGTAATACCCTGCAGTGTAATGAAATCAAGACTTTGAAATATGGATAACAGACTATTGGTGTGATTGAATTTTACAGGCGCTGCTATGAAACAACTTTCTGTTTTCAGATGGAATTCATTAATTGTTGAAAGCCACGTGGCAGGATGATGGCAATCTGCATCAGTTGAAACAATAAGAGTTCCTTTTGCAGAACGGATGCCAGTATCAATGGCTTTCTTTTTCGATGAAAGTTGTTCAGGACCCGCAGATTTCAACCAGCTTATATTACCAGAACAGTATTGGTGAAGAAAGCGCTGGGTTTTATCTGTAGAATAGTCGTCAACAAATATCACTTCATAAAATTGAGCAGGATATTCCTGTTGCTTTAAAGAATCAACAAGTGAAATGATATTCTTTTCTTCATTCCTTACGGGAATGATGACCGAAATAAATGTTTTCTCTGTAACACCTTGCGGGCTGAAGACTTTAATTTTTTTCCAGCCCTTGTAATAATAAAATATCAGGCACGCATAAAAAAACAAAAAACAGCTGCATACCAGAATGAGAATCATTCCGGCAAAACTAATTGTAGATCATTTGATTTATTTAAAATCTTAATCTGCATTTACCGGCACACTCGTATTCCACTGATCCATCCTCATCCTAAGCAGGTACATTCCATGCTTCAGATTCTGAAAAGGCAGTTTTTCCAGCAATGGCTGTGATGCTGATTTTATGATAACCTGTTGTTTTATCATTCTTCCGGATAAGTCCAGTAATTCAATAAAAACCTTTCCCTGTAAAGGCGTATTAATATTCACCCAGATGAAATCATGAAATGGGTTGGGATAAATTGTTGTTGTGACTAATTTATTATCTACGATTTTTTCTGTTGTTCCCGTTCTTGTAATGGATGTATTTGTACCGGCACCAATAATCTCCCACCAGTTCAGGTTCCATCCTCCATTTGCCTGCGGTGTAATGATTCTCAGTGTTTGTATTCCAGCCGGTAGTGTAACTGAAACAGTAACCGTCTGCCAGGTTTGAAAATTTCCTGTATTAGGCACGGTTACATTGGCAAGAACATTTCCCGATGCATTTCTCAACTGGAATTGCGGCCCTGTAAACATTGTTGCTACCCTGAAGTTGATATTATATGTGCCGGCAGCAGCCACATTTACACTATAATCCATCCAGTCATTATTGTCCTGCCATCCAACATCAAGTCCACCACCTGCATCAGATGTTGCTTCTGTCTGGATACCCGACATGGATGAAAAATTTTCTGCTTCTATTTTAATATTTCCGGGAAGCGACGCGTTTGCGGATGATGTAATAGACCACCAGTTGATATTCCACCCTCCATTGGCTGCAATTGTATAAATTCTCAAAGTCTGTAAGCCTGCCGGCAAGGAAACTGATGACGAAACAGTTTGCCAGCTTTGAAAATTCCCTGTATTAGGTACGGTAACAGTTGCAAGTACCGCTCCTGAACTATTGCGCAATTGAAACTGTGCACCATTAAACATAGATGATACTCTGAAGTTGACTGTATATGTTCCTGCTGAATTAAGGTTCACGTTATAATCCATCCAGTCATTATTATCCTGCCAGCCTACATTAAGTCCGCCACCTGCATCAGATGTTGGTTCAGTTTGGATTCCGGACATAGAGCTGAAATTCTCAGCTTCAATTTTAATAGTCGTTGGCAACGGAGCCGCAGCTGCACCTGCAATTTCCCACCAGTTGATATTCCAGCCACCATTCGCTGCAATGGTAGTTAGCCTGAGTGTCTGTAATCCTGCCTGGAGATTTACAGAAACCGAAACTGTTCGCCAGCTTTGAAAATTACCTGTGTTGGGAACCGTAATGGTAGCAAGCACAGTTCCATCCGATTTACGCAATTGAAATTGTGCGCCATTAAACATAGAGGCCACCCTGAAGTTGGCAGTATACGCCCCTGAAGATGATACATTCACGGAGTAATCCATCCAGTCATTATTGTCCTGCCAACCAACATCAAGCCCGCCTCCGATATCTGTTGTCGCTTCAGTCTGGATACCTGACATCGCTATAAAATTTTCTGCTTCAATTCTCAAATTTGACGAAGTGGATTGAGCAGCATTGACGAAAACAGAAACGTCACTTGTAGAAGATGCACCCGCATTGTCGGTAACACGCAGCCTGAATGTATAGCTTCCCTGTACTAGGTTACTTATCGTTGATGAAATGGAACCTGAATTTGTTATCGTTGCATTCGAAGGTCCGCTGACCTGGCTCCATAAATAGGAAACTATGGATCCGTCCGGATCGGAAGCAGAACCAGTTAATGTTACAGAATTCACCGGAAGCGTGATTGTTTGTGGGGAACCAGCTGAAACAACAGGAGACTGGTTTGGTATAGCCTGTATAAAATCAACCCAGTTAAGATTCCATCCACCATTCGCCTGTGTTGTAATGATGCGTAATGTTTGTATGCCTGCTGTTAGTGAAATGGTTGCATTCACTGTTTGCCAGTTTTGAAAACCGCCGGTATTCGGAACAGTGATGGTTGATAAAACAGTTCCATCTGATTTTCGCAGTTGAAACTGTGCATTTGTAAATTGTGATGCAACACGGAATTGTAAATTATATGTCCCGGCAGCCGCCACATTTACACTATAATCCATCCAGTCATTATTATCCTGCCATCCAACATCAAGTCCACCACCCGCATCAGATGTAAATTCAGTTTGAATGCCAGACATGTTTACAAAATTTTCAGCCTGGATTTTACCTGGAAGAGAAACCGGTGTACCATTCACTGAAAAAATCTGCGCAGCCATCACTCGGTCAAACAAAAAACGATGGCCAAGGTTATTGGGATGAACATAATCGGTTCTTCTGTCATCGCGCAGAAAATATTGTCCGTCCTGGGTTACAAGGTCATCGAAAAAATTGATCGATCGGTTCCCAAAATTATTGTTGATGGAATCTACCAGTTCACGGAGCTGTGTTCGGTGTAACAGATCAAGATCATTCCTCGGCTGGGTTGTGGTAATAAAAGCTCTGACACCCTGGTTTGTGATTATCTGGTTAAGTAATCTGAAATTATTCATGATCTCCTGTTCCGAGTAACCCGATGCAATATCATTTGATGGCATGTTGATAATGATAATATCGGGATTGTAAGAAAGGGCCTTTGTCACATTTGAATTCACATCTACTGCGGGACGATCTGCAGGGGTTACAAAATTATCCGGCATAATGCGGTATGTAACATAGCCCCCTATTGCAAGGTTGATGATGGAAGTGTCGGCATCTGTTGAATTTTTTCTGTACTGAAGCTGAAGTCTTCCTACCCATGATGAATCGGTGCTGGTAGCACCATTGCCGGCAGCGGTTGAAGATCCCAGTATTACTATTTTTTTCTGTGCGTGCGCAGTGTTATCCCAGGCAAGAAACAGCATGAACAGGACAATGGATATCGTTTTTTTCATAAACATGGTTTACCACAGTTTTCATTGACGGGAAAGATTTCACAGGGGCACCAAAACTACGTAATCCGGTGGTTTCGAAATGCCATGAAAATTTTCGGGGATAAATATTTGGATTTATGGCTGTACCTGATTAAATTTACTTAGTTGCATAAACAACTATATGTCAAACAACCATTTTAAGAAGGGTGAATTGTACAGCTTTATTACAGGTAAAGCTTCAACAGCAATTGCCAGGAGGCTTCAGAGGAAATTTAACCAGGCAGGAGTGAATCTCACCATTGAACAATGGAGTGTTCTTTACCAGTTATGGAAAGAAGATGGTAAAAGTCAGCAGGAACTATGTACTGCTACATTTCGTGATAAGCCCAGCATTACCAGGCTTATTGATAACCTGGAAAAGCTGAACCTCGTAAAAAGAGTTCCGGATGAACGAGACAGGCGGATCAATAAAGTTTTTCTCACCAAACAGTCGTTGAAATTACAGGAAGATACCATGGTGCTTGCTGAAGAAACCCTTAATGAGGCACTTGAAGGCGTACCTGCAGATCAAATAGATCTTTGTAAGGAAGTTTTGCAGAAAGTGTATGATAATCTGAATACACAGGTGGCCGCATCAATTAGTAATGAATAGAATCAATAACAACATCAGCACCCGGTAATCAGCAATTAGAATAACTCAAATATGAATATGGAAACACTCATTAACCAGGCAATCAAAGGCGGTGAATGGCTGGTAAAACAAACCGAACCCGCGTCAACTTTTATTCCGGAAGAATTTACTGAAGAACAGAAAATGGTGAGGGATATGTGCGAACAGTTCCTCAAAACGGAAGTTCTGCCTAACCTCGACCGGATTGATAACATGGAACCCGGACTTATGAAATCATTGGTTCAGAAAGCCGGTGAACAGGGTCTTCTTTCAGTATCTTTTCCGGAAGAATATGGAGGATTGGGAAAGGATTTCGTTACATCCACCATTATAAATGAATACCTGGGTGCAGGTCATTCATTTTCCGTAGCCATTTCTGCACACACGGGTATTGGTACCCTTCCCATACTATATTTTGGTACGCCGGAACAAAAACAAAAATACATTCCCAAATTGATCACCGGTGAATGGACAGGCGCATATGGTCTTACAGAACCCAACAGCGGAAGCGATGCACTTGGAGCAAAAACCAGTGCAAAACTCAGTGCCGATGGCAAATATTATTTATTGAACGGACAAAAGTGCTGGATCACTAATGGTGGGTTTGCTGATGTGTATACAGTATTTGCAAAAGTTGATGGTGATAAATTCACAGGCTTTATTGTTGAAAGAGGATTTGAAGGCTTTACCCAGGGGCCTGAAGAACACAAAATGGGTATTAAAGGTTCATCAACAGTACAATTGTACTTCCAGGATTGTAAGGTGCCTGTGGAGAATGTACTGGGAGAAATAGGAAAGGGTCATAAAATTGCTTTCAATATTTTAAATATCGGACGACTGAAATTATGTGCTGCTGCTGTAGGCGGTTCGAAAAAGACAACTTCTCTTTCTGTTGAATATGCAATGACCAGGGAACAGTTTAAACAGCCTATTGCAAATTTTGGAGCCATCAAGCATAAGATCGCAGAAATGGCTATCAGGACTTTTGCATCTGAAAGTGCTCTGTACAGAACAGCCAAACTGATTGACCACCGGGAAACTGAATTACATGAAGAGGGTAAACCATTTAATGAAGCGCTTCTTGGTGCAGCTGAAGAATATGCCATTGAATGTGCCATATTGAAGGTGCATGGAAGTGAAGTACTCGATTTTGTTTGCGATGAAGGTGTGCAGATACATGGTGGTAATGGTTATAGCGCGGAGTACAATATTTCCCGTGTTTACCGCGACAGCCGGATTAACAGGATTTATGAAGGAACAAACGAGATTAACCGTTTGCTTACAGTTGACATGACCCTGAAGCGTGCCATGCAGGGCAGACTGAATATGATGGGACCGGCAATGAAAGTTTCTCAGGAACTGATGAGTATTCCGGATTTTAATTCAGAAGACGAAACAGAATTTGGTGAAGAAGTGAAACTCGTTAACCAGTTCAAGAAATCAGTTCTTCTCACTGCCGGTGCTGCAGCTCAAAAGCTGATGATGAAACTGGAAAGTGAACAGGAAATCCTGATGTGCATTGCGGATATGGCGATTGATACCTATGTTTCTGAAAGCTTATTGCTCCGTGTAATGAAGCTTGCCGAGAAAGGAGCAGACGTATCGTTGTATAAAGATATCCTGTTGTGTCACCTGAATGACGCAGCAGACAGGATCTTTAAAAATGGTAAGGATGCAGTGAATTCATTTGCCAATGGAGACGAGCAACGAATGATTTTAATGGGACTGAAACGCTTTACTAAAATGAAGCCGTTCAATACCAAAGATGCGCGCAGGCGGATTGCCGCTCACCTGATAGATAATAAGGGATATAATCTTTGATTCATACAACTATAAAGGCTGACAGTACGCATTTGCCCACTGTCAGCCTTTTTTATTTCAACTTTTTAATGGCCAAAAAACATTGCGAGTTCCTTCCGTGTAACACGCAGGGACTGCAGTTCTTTCATTCGTTTTCGCATGAGGTGAAGCCCTATCGAGATTAAAACTGAACTTATTGTTGATGCAAGATGATACAGCAATAAAGTATCTTCCTTGTATGGCGTATTCTGGATATAGTAAAAGTAATAAATCAGCGAATAACATGAATAGGCAAATAAGATTGCGGTGAGAATAACAATGCGTCCCTGGTTTTTCCTGTGCATGATACTGAATTTTACCTGGCGAAGAAACAGGTAAAATGTATATGCAAGTACAACCAGAATACCGGGTCCCATAA
>JBJMLW010000070.1:0-2473 GCA_045805105.1 Flavisolibacter sp.
GTACATAATAAAGTACTTGAAGAAATTGCTGAAAGAACGAATGCCCTACCTAAAGATTATGCACAACGAAGTGAAAAAGATAAAATAGAACTTCTTACGCATGTTCAAAGCAGCGTAGATCCTGATGACTTTGAAGTAGGGATTGTAAAAGATACCTTGCTTTCTGTTTCTGTAGTTAAAACAATTCAGCAATTTAATGGCGAGCAGGGATGTAATCGTTATATCATCAGTCAGTGTAACAGTGTACTAAATATTCTTGAAGTTTATGGTTTATTTCTATTAAACGGTTGGAGAAAAGAAGATTTGCATATAGATATCATTCCTTTATTTGAAACCATTGAGGATCTGAAGAATGCACCACAGATCATGAGTGCTTTATATGAAAATGAGGTATATGCCGCACATTTGAAAAGCAGGAATAAAAGACAGACCATCATGGTTGGGTTTTCGGATGGAACAAAGGATGGTGGATATTTTATGGCCAATTGGAGCATCTATAAGGCAAAAGAGGAATTAACGAAGATATCAAGACATTATCGGATTGATGTTATTTTCTTTGATGGCAGAGGAGGCCCGCCAGCAAGGGGAGGAGGCAAGACCCATAAATTTTATGCCTCCATGAGAAAGAATATTTCGAATAAAGAAATTGAGCTGACCATTCAGGGACAGACCGTTAGCTCCAGTTTTGGAACAATTGACTCAGCTCAATACAATATGGAGCAATTGCTAAATGCAGGTATCACCAATGATCTTTTTTACAAAAAGGAAAAAACTCTTGAAAGACAGGAGGAGGAGCTTTTGCAGGATCTGGCTGATGAAAGTTATACTTCCTATAAAGAGTTAAAGAATCACCCTGATTTTTTATCTTATCTCGAGCACATAAGTCCTTTAAAGTTTTACAGTGAAACGAATATTGGAAGCAGACCTGCGAAAAGGGGAAAATCTTCCAGACTGGAATTAAAAGATTTGAGGGCTATACCTTTCGTTGGTGCCTGGATGCAGCTGAAACAAAATGTTCCGGGATTTTATGGTGTTGGAACTGCATTACAAGCATTGGATAAAAAAGGGAAGTTGAACGAATTGAAACAATTATATAAGGCTTCCTTGTATTTTAAAACATTGTTAGATAACTGCGAGATGGCCATGAAGAAATCCTTCTTTCCTTTAACAGCCCACCTGGCGAATCATCCTCAATACGGCGAAATTTGGCGTATGATCTATGAAGAGTTTGAGTTAACGACAAAATACATTTACACCTTATCTGGCACGAACGAGCTTATGAGTGATTACCCGGTAGAGCAATTATCTGTTCAAATGAGAGAAAGAATTGTACTTCCCCTGACCACCATTCAGCAATATGCTATTGCTCATATTGATGAAATGCAGAAAGCACAGATTACCGACAAGAATAAAGAGGCACTTG
Organism: Flavisolibacter sp.; assembly: GCA_045805105.1. Lineage (GTDB taxonomy): Bacteria > Bacteroidota > Bacteroidia > Chitinophagales > Chitinophagaceae > Flavisolibacter. Next base: position 1,424 of record JBJMLW010000070.1, read on the forward strand.
AATTATTGATCGTTCGTTGTTCCTTCGGGATTATTAACGCCGGCCGCAATTCTGTTTAATAAGCAATGCCTTAATGAGTAGGTTACATAAAAAGAAAAGGGAGTGAATCAAATTCATTCCTTTTTAATGTGCTATTTTTTATTTAAATCGCTTAACCAGCAATCAAACTGAATTCTTTAGACTCCAGTAAGGAATGTCCCATCAGGTATTCATCTACTTTTCTTGCACATTCTCTTCCTTCGCTGATGGCCCAAACCACCAGGGATTGACCTCGCCTCATATCACCCGCAGTGAATATTTTTGAAATATTTGTTTGATAATTTTTTTCGGTCGCTCTTACATTTCCACGGGCATCCAGTTCCACTCCAAGTTCCTGGATCAATCCCTGGTGTTGTGGATGAATGAAACCCATTGCAAGCAGTGCTAGTTCGCAGGGTATCTCTCTTTCACTTCCGGCAACCTCATTAAATTGGGCGGCTTTGCCATCTTCTCCTGTTTTCCATTCCAGATCAACAACCTTTAATGCGCGCAAATTTCCTTGTTCATCTCCTAAAAATGATTTCGTTGCAATGGCCCAATGTCTGTTTGCACCTTCCTCATGTGAAGAGGTAGTTTTCAAGACCATAGGATATGTAGGCCATGGCATATAATCAGTCCGTGATTCAGGTGGTTTAGGCAGCAGTTCAAATTGGGTAATGGATTTAGCTTCATGACGATTTGATGTTCCTACGCAATCACTGCCTGTATCCCCTCCGCCAATAACAACTACATTTTTACCAGTGGCAAAAACATCTTCTTCTTCTACTTTTTTATTGCTAACCCGCTTATTCTGTTGTTTCAGAAAGTCCATTGCAAAATAAATACCTTTCAGATCTCTGCCTGGTATTTCCAGATTGCGTGGGATCGTTGATCCACCTGCAAGTATGATTGCCTGGTATTCACGAAGCAGATCATGGATGTTCACATTCACACCAACATTCGCGTTGCATTTAAACACAACGCCTTCCTTTTCCATTAATTGTATTCGCCTTTCTACTACCCATTTTTCCA
>JBJMLW010000071.1:0-5060 GCA_045805105.1 Flavisolibacter sp.
AACATACATCAGGCAACCGAGCGAAGGCAGTTCAACCTTTACCTGGTTATTATTAATGAAAACGATAACGCCTTCCATTTCACTCAACGGTCCTTCAATGATCCGAACTCGGTCATTAATATGAATATTCTGCCTTTCAATCTGTACGTTGGTATACTCATTTAAAAACCTGCGGATGGTTTCAATCTCTTCATTTTTAATAATAGCAGGTTTGCCAAGCCAGTGAACGATATTGATGACTCCATCACATTCCCTCACGGCACGATGCTCGTTGTCAAGCAATTGAACAAAAACATATGAAGTAAATAGCGGCTCGTATACAAGTTTCTTCCTGTCGCTCCATTGTCTGGTAATCCGGTTTAAGGGACAATAATTTACAATATCCCTGCCCGATAAATTTTCGGCAACTTTTTTCTCCCAGCGCGGTCTTGTATAAACCGCGTACCATTTTTTGTCCATAAGAATGTCAGTTTTGGTTAGTTATTTTTTCTTAGGAAAATGGCTTCGCTTATCTCAGTTACAATCCGGCAAATAATTGGCACTCATATTACTGAGACAAGCTTACATAGTCCACTACCCATGATAATCAAATGATTACCATAACAGCAGCGCAACCATGTATCAAATGTTGTTAAGGAAAGGTTCCGTTTCTTCTATCAGCACAAACACGTTGGAGAATTTCGTTGGAATTAGATTTGATAAATCTAAAGCAGAACTAAGCTTTTTTCACAGCCCATTTTTGTCCACGTTAAAAAACTTTTATGAATTGCTTGCGAACCCAGGCTTATTTTATTATGATCTATTCATCTTTTTAAACCTGCATTTATCAATTGGTGTATATAAATATATACTTTATCCAAATGATTCCGGAAAATTTATCAACAGCTTCATTGTTATCTATTACACAACACTACGATCTTCCTGCTAACCGTTTACTATTTCTCCTCCATTAGGATGTAATACCTGTCCTGTAATATAAGACGCATCGTCGCTGGCAAGAAAAAGATAACTCGGAGCAACTTCCGCTGGTTCGCCGGCGCGCTTCAGTGGTACATCACTTCCAAAAGTGGCAACTTTCTTTTTGTCGAAACTGCCTACGATCAATGGAGTCCAGATAGGACCAGGTGCAACCGCATTCACGCGGATACCTTTGTCTATTAAACTATGGGCAAGACTTCGCGTGAATGTAACAATCGCTCCTTTTGTTGCAGAATAATCTATCAGTGATGGACTTCCCCGGTACGCTGTTACTGATGTTGTATTAACGATGCAGCTACCTTTTTTAAGATGTCGCAAGGCGAATTTTGTAATCCTGAACATGGAGAAAATATTTGTCTCGAAAGTTTCATATAGTTGCTCGTCTGAAATGTCTGTGAGTGATTTCTGCTCCGTTTGTGTTGCGGCGTTATTTACAAGTATGTCGATTTTCCCGTATTCTTTAATGGTATTATTTACAATTTTTTCGCAGGTTCTTTCTTTCCTGATATCACCCGGAATGAGCAGACAGCTTTTTCCAAGTTCATCTTCTACAATTCTTTTTACTTCCTCTGCATCCATCTGTTCACTAAGATATGATATGGCTACATCAGCACCTTCAGAGGCAAACAACAATGCCACGGCTCTTCCGATACCGCTGTCTCCGCCAGTGATCAGTGCTGTTTTACCAGCAAGTTTTTTTGATGGTTGAGGTTTAAACGAAACTGGCTTTGGCGTCATTTTCTCCTGTATTCCAGGCATCCGCTGACTTTGTGCTTTCCGGATTTTTTTTGCTTCTCCACCTTTCTGCATATTAAAGTTTTAACCCCTAATGAAATTATTGTACCATACAGAATATAGAACACCTTAAATATTCATTCTTTATTTGAAATCCTTTTTACAATTGGAGCTTCGCTCAAAGAAATAAAAAGCAGAGAAAAATTTCACCGATGGATGGTAGCGGAAGAGCCATTTTTTTAATCCTGAAATTGAATTCAAGGTCAAAAAAAAAGTCCGCGTTTCCGCAGACTTTAAAGCGTGGAGAATATCGGAGTCGAACCGACGACCTCTTGCATGCCATGCAAGCGCTCTAGCCAGCTGAGCTAATTCCCCTTTAATTACGAACTTAATTAATAAACCCGATGCCTTTCGCTCAGTTCTTTCGGTACGCTAAACACCTGAGCAAATTCTCACGGGCAGCAAAAATAAGGGTTGTAAGGGAAGGTATAAAATAGTGCATGTGGAGTTTATCAATCTCAGATACGTTCCGGAGTCAGTGCGATATTATTTCATAATCAGATAACGGTTTCAAATTTTATTTAATCAGATCTCTGATCAATAAAACATATTTTCTTGCACAGATAAATAAATCCTTCCTTCGCTCTCCTCCCCAACAACAATTTGCAGGAATATCGGGTAACGAGAGCAGCGCCATTCGTTGTCCCTTATTGTTTAGCAGCAGAAGTCCATCCTTATTGCACAGATAAATATTTCCCCATGGATCAGTTTCTATCCCATCACCATTTTCCTCTGCAAAAACACCTGTATACTTCATAGTGCCGGTATCATAAGTACTTACAAATTTTTCAAACGGTTTGTTGGAGCAGATAAAAAGAGTTTTTTCATCTGGGGATAAACATACACCATTTGGATACTGGTATTTTTCACAAAAACGTGTAATCTCATTATTCTTCAAAGCATATACTCCACCAACTTCCTGGTATCTGGCCTGATTTAATTTACCATCCCGAAGCCCGTAAGGAGGATCACTGAAAAATATTCTCTTGTCTGAATGAACAATCAGATCATTCGGACTGTTCAACTTCCTTCCATTATAACTTTCCGCGAGTGTAATCATTTTTTTTCCCTCATATTTTGCTATGCTGTGGGAACCATGACGGCAGATGATTAAATTTCCCTGGCTATCATAAGCCAGACCATTGGAACCAGCCTGCGTAGAATTCAGATCTGGATCGGAAGAATTTGATGTACCACTCTCTTTAAGAAATACTTCGCGCTTACCGGATTCATTTATTTTATAAATACAATTTGCAGTAATATCACTGAAGAGATAATAGCCACCGGTGTTCCACACTGGTCCTTCAGTGAATTCACATTCAGAAGACAAAGTCTGGATCTCAAAATCAAAATTGATAAATTCTTCCGCGTTGTCTTTATATACCGTTAAGGAAGGATGCATCATTTTCATTTCATTTGTGAAGCTAACTTTCCCAGAACTTTTTCCAGGTTTATACCTTTACCCAGAACAGGTTTAAAGAGGTCTCCTTCCGATTTGATCCTGTCAAAAATATTACGCGCATTGAACGTAGTGGGTGTGAGGCCTTTTTTAAGTTCAGTCCAGTCAACAGGAGTTGATACAGGAACTCCAGGCTTTGGCCTGAGTGAATACGGTGCTGCTGCAGTTTGTGTTTGCCTGTTTTGCAGATAATCAAGATACAATCTGCCTTTTCTTTTTGATGGACTTCTTTCCAGGCTTGTGATGTCAGGCAATTCCTGGTTCACTAATGTAACAACCAACTCAGCCAGCTGCTTCGATTGATCATAATTATATTTTGCGCCAAGGGGAATGTAAATATGAATGCCAGAAGAACCGGAAGTTTTACAATATGCATCCGCCCCAATAGAATCCAGGACAGTCTTTACAACATGGGCTACATCCATCACCTGCTCAAAAGAATTTTTTTTATCTGGATCCAGGTCAATCAGGCACCAGTCGGGGTTTTCCCATGACTGTGATCGTGAATGCCATGGATGCATTTCTATACATCCAAGGTTAGCCATATAAACAAGTGTAGCTTCATTACTGCATACGAGGTATTCAACATGCTGTTGGGTAGATTCACTGAAATCTTCATGAGTCTGCATCCAATCCGGAACCTTTCCCTTTACATCTTTCTGATAAAAATTCTGTCCGTCAATTCCATTTGGATGACGGTTTAACGATTGTGGCCGGTCTTTCATATATGGCATCATCACCGGTGCAATATCCATATAGTAACGGATCATGTCACCCTTGGTAAATCCTTCTTTTTTCCAATATAATTTATCCAGATTTGTCAACTGCAATTTGTGACCGTTCAAAACAATTTCCTGCTCATTTTCAGTAATAGCCTGCGATCGTGATTTATTGTTTTTTAATCCTTCTTTTTCAGAAGGTTTTATTGATTCAGATTTTTTACCCAAACGTGCAGATGCTACCGCTGGCTTTTTTTTATTTGAGTTGGATAAGGTTGCCATATTTTTTGATGTTTCGAAGATTGCTTCTCCTGGTTTTTTGTCTGTTCGAAGTCCCATAAAAATCGGGTGACGTGCTATTTTGTCTTTTGTCCATTCAGTAAACTTGATTTCACAAACGAGTTTTGGTTTTACCCATGTAGCAGGCATATTTGTTTTCGGCGGTTTCGGAAACGGACATTTTGAAACAACAAGCGGCTGGAGCTTTTTATAAATTTCATCAAGACTTTTTGCCGTGAATCCGCTACCGGTATGTCCAATGTAAACAAGTTCATTGTTATCATACAATCCCAGCAGAAGTGATCCGAAATATTTACGAGTATTTCTGGGTTCAGTATATCCTGCAATTACTACTTCCTGTCTATTATTAACCTTTATCTTGAGCCAGTTATCAGTACGTTCTCCAGGCTTATATAAACTGTTTTGCTTCTTGGCCATCATACCTTCGAGTCCCTGATTCAGGGCAACAGAAAAAAACTCATTTCCTTTTTCAAGTACATGATCACTGTATTTAAGCACTTCATCATCCTCCGGAAGAATTTTTCTGAGTATTTCCTTTCTTTGAATAAGTGGAAGTGAAGTGAGGTCATAACCCGATAGCCGAAGGATATCAAAAATAAAATACTGAAGTCGTACTGGTGTATTCTGCCAGTTCTGTAAAGACTGGAATACAGCAAGACCTCTTTCATCCACTGCTACAATTTCTCCATCAAGAACAGCTTCAAGACCCAGTTGATTCAACGCATCAGCAACTGGATAATATCTTTCAGTAAAAGGCGTAAGATTTCTCGACATCAATTCGACACTTTTTGCAGTGCAGTAAGCAACTG
>JBJMLW010000072.1:0-4902 GCA_045805105.1 Flavisolibacter sp.
ATGAATTATGCTGATATCGTAGGAGGTACATGGTATCCTTCAGGCGGCATGTTTTCTATTGTTCAGGCCATGCATAAACTGGCAGAAGAACTGGGAGCTCAATTTATTTTTAATGAAGAAGTTCGTGAAGTTGTAATCGACAGGCATAGGGCTAAAAAAGTGATTACCCGGCATCATACCTACGAAGTTGATGCCGTGATCAGCGGGGCAGATTACCGCTTTACCGAATCACAATTGTTACCCGAAAAATACCGTAGTTACACGGAAAGCTTCTGGAATAAAAAGGTTCTTGCACCCTCGTGTCTTATGTATTATGTGGGGCTTAATAAAAAACTGAAGAACGTTTTGCATCATTCTCTTTTTTTTGATGTTCCATTCGACAGGCATGCCCACGAGATCTATTCGGAACCCCAATGGCCCAAGCAGCCATTATTTTATTTAAGTGTTTCTTCTGTTACAGATCCTGCCACTGCTCCCGCAGGCGGAGAAAACCTCGTGCTGTTGATACCAATAGCATCAGGACTGGAAAATGATCATGAAGAATTACGTCAGCATTATCTCGATAAGGTAATCACGCGGCTTGAAAGACATACAGGACAATCCATTTCAGATGCAATTGTTTTCAAAAAATCATTTTCAGTATCAGATTTTGTAAAAGATTACAATGCCTATAAAGGAAATGCTTACGGTCTTGCAAATGTATTGAGCCAGACAGCTATTTTTCGTCCATCCTGTGTAAGTAAAAAAGTAAGAAATCTTTTTTATACCGGGCAGTTCACCGTTCCCGGACCGGGTGTTCCGCCAAGCCTGATCAGTGGTGAAGTTGTTTCAAAACAGGTATTGAAATCGTTTAATGGCAAATAACATGACGATTGATTTATTTAACAGGGTTTCACATGAGTGCAGTCGCATTGTTACATTGCGGTATAGTACTTCTTTTTCATCTGCCATCAGGTTACTCGATCATGATTTACGCGCACCGGTTTTTAATATTTATGGATTTGTAAGATTTGCAGACGAAATCGTAGATACTTTTCATGGACATGATAAGGAATTGTTACTTGCAACTTTCAAAAAAGATACTTATGATGCCATTCAGCGCGGCATCAGCCTCAATCCTGTACTAAACAGTTTTCAGCAAACAGTGAATGAATTTAGTATTGATCATTCGCTGATTGAAGCATTTTTTAGAAGCATGGAATCCGATCTTACTGAGCACACCTATAACAGGCAGGGATTTGAAGAATATATCTATGGATCCGCAGAAGTGGTCGGGCTCATGTGCCTTTATGTTTTTTGTGGAGGAAGTAAAATTCAGTATGAGGAATTAAGATCTTCGGCCCGTGCTCTTGGTGCCGCTTTTCAGAAAGTAAATTTTCTGCGTGATATCAAATCCGACTTTGCAGATCTTTCACGGGTGTATTTTCCTGGATGTAATTTTCACAACTTTACTCTTCATGAAAAACTGCACATTGAAAGTGAAATTGAAAATGATTTCGCGGTTGCCTACCAGGGTATTCTTAAGTTACCTATGAAGGCAAGGTTTGGCGTGTACGTGGCTTATAAATATTATTATTCCCTTTTCAGAAAGATCAAAAGCACGATGCCACAACTGATCATGCAAAGGCGAATAAGAATTGCCAATTATCATAAAGCTTTTATTGTTTTAAGGGCAACTGTAAAAAATGGATTACGTTTGATTCAATGAAGGAACATCATGTTGTGCTGGTTGATGAGAATGACCAGGAAAAAGGAACAATGGATAAAATGGAAGCACACCGCAAAGGTGTTTTACACAGGGCATTCAGCATCTTTATTTTTGATGATAGTGGAAAGATGTTGTTACAGCAAAGGGCACCCGATAAATATCATGGTGCGCATTTGTGGACGAACGCCTGCTGCAGTCATCCATTACCAGGTGAAGACATAGAAGATGCTGCCAGGAGAAGACTGGAAGAAGAACTCGGATTTATTACACCACTAAAAAAGATTTTTTCATTTGTATATCGTGCGGAAGTGGAAAATGAACTGGTAGAGCATGAATATGATCACGTTTTTGCAGGAGAGTTTGAAGGAAAAATTTTGCCGGATGATAAGGAAGTAGCAGATGTAAAATATATGGAGATGGATGAAATAGATAGGCACATTACACAGAATCCTGAACATTTCACATCGTGGTTTAAAATTGCTTTCCCCAAAATGAAATCCTGGTGGTCGCAACGATATAAATAACTTTTAACACGTAGCTAAACCTCGCAGCTCGCAGCTCAAAGCTTGATAAATGACCATACTCTTCTTCATATGTTTTTTTCTCCTTACATTTTTCCTGATGGAAGGCATTACATGGCTTACCCACCGCTACGTTATGCATGGCTTTCTCTGGAACCTTCACCGTGATCACCACCAGAAAGAACCAGGGTTTTTTGAAAAGAATGATTTGTTCTTTGTGATTTTTGCAGTACCCAGCATTTTACTAATCCTGTTTGGAACAATCAGGGAACACTGGTGGATGCAGGCAATTGGTTTCGGAATTATGGCCTATGGTGCTGCTTATTTCCTGGTTCATGATGTGATCATCCACCAGCGGTTCAAATGGTTTTCAAGAAGCCGTAATACTTACGTTCGTGCAATAAAGTGGGCACATAAAATGCACCACCGGCATCTTGACCGTTTTAATGGTGAAAGTTTCGGAATGCTGATGGTGCATAGAAAATACTGGGATAAAGTAAGGAGGGATAAAAAATTATCTGTTGCAAAGGTTGGTTATGCTCCAGATAAAGAATAGGCTGTATGTTGAATGTTATATGTTAAATGAAAGTACCAAATCATTCATAGGTTAATAATTGGTAATTGATGAAAATTCAAAAATCATGTACACTAATTCCTAACTAAGAATAAATATTTATCTATACCTGCCACTATCCATAGAAAATCATAAGAGTGTTTTCATTTAACATTTTATATTTAACATTCAACATTCAACATAACCCCTCTTCCTCAATACGACTACATCATAGCCGGAGCTGGTTGCGCAGGTCTCACACTGGCCATGCATATGATCAGGTCGGGTAAGTTTTCTGATAAAAAAATTTTACTTGTCGATGCAGATCCGAAACGTTCAAATGACCGTACCTGGTGCTTCTGGGAAAAAGAAGCCGGGTTGTTTGAAGAAATAGTTTTCAGACGATGGAAAAAACTCAGGTTTTACGGAATGGATTATAAAACCGAATTCAAAACGGATCCTTATGAATATAAAATGATCCGTGGCATTGATTTCTATAATTTCTGTTTTGAAAGAATCCGTGAGCACAAGAATTTTACCATCCTTTGTAAAAAAATTGACCATGTGTTCAGCTCTCACCTTACAACGGGCATCATGGTAGAAGGTCATGCCATACATTCTCACTATGTATTTAACAGCATCCTTTTTAGTCGTCCTGAACTTTCCGTGAAACAATTCTGGCTGCTTCAACATTTTAAAGGTTTCATTATCGAAACCCCCGGCCATGTTTTCGATCCGGATTCTGCAACCTTAATGGATTTCAGAACACAACAGCAGCATGGAACTACATTTTGCTATGTGCTTCCGTATTCTTCAACAAAAGCAATGGTAGAATATACATTGTTTTCTAAAGATCTGCTCACCGAACCGGAATACCGAACGGGCCTTGATAACTATATCACAGAGGTTTTGAAGATCAGAGATTATACAATTAAAGAGGAGGAATTCGGAGTGATTCCAATGACAAACTTCAGGTTTATGCAGCACCAGAATAACCTGGTTAATATTGGTACTGCCGGCGGTCAGACCAAAGGATCCAGTGGCTATACATTTTATTTTATTCAAAAGCACAGTGAAGCCCTGGTGAAACAACTGGAAAAAAACGGGAAACCATTTATTAATAAAAGTGGAGGAAGATTTGCTTTTTACGATGGTGTTCTTTTAAATATACTTTCTAATGGTCCCATATCCGGTGAAGAAATTTTTACACTGCTTTTCAAAAAGAATCCACCGGTAAATATTCTGAAGTTTCTGGATAATGAAAGTTCACTTTCGGAGGAGCTGCGAATTATCAGCAGTCTTCCTACACCACCGTTTCTGAAAGCAGCACTATGGCAGCTTACCTAATTACTATATTCTTTTAAAATGCTGACCAGTGTTTGTGAAGGAACAACACCTGATTGTCTCCATTTGATTTCACCATTTTTATAAACGATAAGCGTAGGTACTCCCTGTATATTCAGTTGTTCCGCTACATCCCGGTTTTTGTCTACATCGATCTTAATGATGGTCGCCTTATCACCCATGGCTTCTTTTGTTTCCTTAAGAATAGGAGCCATCATTTTACAGGGCCCACACCATTCTGCAGAAAAATCAGCAAGCACCAGCTTCCCTGATTCCACCAGGTTTTTAAAACTATTCATAGTTTTTTTGTTTTATGCTCCATAATAAATGCCAGAATTCAGCAACTGCAAAGATAAAAATGTGAATAATTCTGTTTATAAATAGTGTTAATCTGGTTATCAATTCCGGGTCCATCGGAACAGCTATTGATTTTCTTTGATCATGCAGAACATTGACCACCTGCCAAAGGAAGAAAAGCAGCATTTTATACTTTGCGAATGCGGTGAATATATTGATATGAGGAACCTGGCTGAAGTATTCGGCCACCTGCATATGAATGCCAAAACTCCAGAAGCGGAGTGGACTTACGCAATAAAAAAGGGTGAACCTGCAGCATACCCAAGAACAGGTACAAGAATCGACTTAAATTAAGCTCGACAGTCCCTTTAATACTTTATTAAGGTCTATTCCTTTCCCTATTACACCTGTAAACAGGTCACCTTCCGATCTCAGCCTTTCAAAAATATTTTTGAGTGTAAAGTCTGACATCTTTAAAC
>JBJMLW010000073.1:0-2226 GCA_045805105.1 Flavisolibacter sp.
GATTTCGGTGCTACATCCTGGTTACCTTCACTTGTTTCCATAGCCATCCTTCGTGCGCTGGCACCTTTGGTTACAGCCCTGATCAGCGCAGGAAAAGTGGGGTCGAATATCGGGGCCGAGCTGGGGTCGATGAAAGTAACAGAGCAGATAGATGCCATGGAAGTTTCTGCCATCAATCCCTATAAATACCTGGTGGTTACCAGAGTGATCGCAACAACATTTATGTTACCGGTGCTCATGTTCTATACAGCCTTTGTGGCCATGATGGGTTCTTACCTGGATGTTCACATCAATGAACAAACAAGCATGATCACCTTTTTCGAAAATGCCTTTTCTTCCATCACCTTCCTTGATTTTTTTACGTCGCTTGCAAAAGCCATTGTTTTTGGATTTACAATCGGCATTGTCGGATGCTATAAAGGCTTTAATGCCACCAAGGGAACAATGGGTGTTGGCATCGCCGCCAACGCCTCGGTAGTGGTAGCTATGTTCCTGATTTTCATTGAAGAAATAACGATAGTTCAAATTTCAAATTACATACGGGGATAGCATGAAAGCAAGGCATATGATCCAGGGAAATGAACGCGAAAAAGTAATTACGATCAGGGGTTTGTATAAATCCTTTGGCGACAATCATGTGCTTAGGGGAATCGACCTGGATGTAATGAAAGGAGAAAATGTAGTGGTGCTTGGAAGATCCGGAACAGGGAAATCAGTCCTGATAAAAATCATTGCAGGACTCCTGCTTCCCGATAGAGGCGAGGTGAATGTACTGGGGTCGGAAGTAGAACAGCTGAATGAAAAAGAATTACGGGCACTACGACTGAAGCTTGGATTTTCTTTTCAGAACAGTGCCCTGTACGATAGCATGACCGTAAGGGAGAACCTGGAATTTCCATTGGTACAGAATTCGAAAAATATGTCGAGAAAGGATGTGAAGCAGGCGGTGGAAGAAGTGATTGAAGGTGTGGGTTTAACCCAGGCGCTTAACCAGATGCCATCGGAACTATCGGGTGGTCAGCGAAAACGCATTGGCATTGCACGTACCCTAATATTAAGACCGGAGATTATGTTGTATGATGAACCCACCGCGGGACTGGATCCGATTACTTCAATCGAAATCAATGAGCTGATTAATGAAGTACAGGAAAAGTACCACACCAGTTCCATCATTATCACCCATGACCTTACCTGTGCAAAAAGTACGGGCGACCGCGTATGTATGATGCTGGATGGAACGTTTGTGCGCGAAGGTTCTTTCAATGAAGTTTTTGATACAAATGATGAAAGGATAAAAAGTTTTTTTGATTATAATTTTATACAGCAATAATGAAAACGAATAATAACAAAAGGGCAGTAACAGTTGGTGTATTCATTTTCCTGGGTATTGTAATTTTTATTTTAGGTGTGCTCACGCTTGGCGGACAAAAGAAAACATTTGAAAAAAAGGTTGCTGTGAAAGCTGTTTTTAATGATGTGGGCGGGCTCCAGGTTGGCAACAACGTATGGTTTTCAGGGGTCAAGATCGGGACAGTAAAGAAAATGAATTTCACTCCCAACTCGCAGGTGGAAGTGATCATGAGTATTGAAAGCAAAACGCAGCAGTATATAAGGAAGGATGCAAAGGCCAAGATCAGTTCAGAAGGATTTATCGGAAACAAAATCGTTGTGATCTACGGAGGTACCATGAATTCTCCGTCTGTTCAGGAAAATGATGCGCTGGCTGTGGAAAATGGATTAAGCACAGATGATATCATGGCCACTTTTCAGACAAACAATAAAAACCTGAATGATATTACAAGTGATATGAAAACCATCAGCCGCCGGTGGGTGGAAGGAAAGGGTTCAATAGGAAAACTTATGACAGATGAAACCCTTGTGAATACTTTACAGGCAACAGCTATTGGGTTACGACAGGCTTCTTCCAATGCGGAAAGGCTAACGGCGAGCATTTCGGATTATGCTTCCCGGTTACGGTCAAAGGGTTCGCTTACCAATGATCTGATCACTGATACAGTTATCTTCAGCCAGTTAAGATCAACCGTAACACAACTTCAGCAGGTTTCAAAAACGGCGCATGAGGTCACAGACAATATTAAACTGGCGAGTGAAAATTTTCGTGATGTCAGTAACAACCTGAACAACACCAAATCTCCCGTGGGTGTCATGCTGAACGACGAGGTAGCAGGAGATAATTTAAAGGCGACTCTTGATAACCTGCAGGCA
>JBJMLW010000074.1:0-6305 GCA_045805105.1 Flavisolibacter sp.
CCTGCCCGTAATTTTTTCCGTTATATTTTTTTACATCCCTTTATCCTCCATGGCGTGGGGGATGCTGGGCCACAGGATCGTTGCGGAGATTGCTGATAAATACCTTTCATCGAAAGCACGTTTGGAAATCAACCGCATCCTGGGCACAGAATCAATGGCTGGTGCAAGTAACTGGGCGGATTTTATAAAATCCGATTCAAATTTCCGCTACCTGGGTTCCTGGCATTATGCGGATTTTCCAAAAGGCCTATCTTATGGGGAGATGCAACAGGAATTAAAAAAGGATACATCCACTGATGCCTACACACGACTAATTTTTCTGATTAAAGAATTAAAAAAGAAAAACCTGCCAGCCGATAAGAAATTAATGTACCTCCGCCTCCTCATTCATATCGTAGGCGATATCCACCAGCCTCTGCATGTAAGTCCGGTAGGGAATTCAGGCGGTAACGACATTAAACTCAGCTGGTTTACTACGCCATCCAATCTTCACCGTGTATGGGATGAGCACCTGATAGAGTACCAGCAATTAAGTTATACCGAATATGCCAGGGAACTCAATCACACAACGGCTGCGCAGAGAAAATCATTGCAACAGCAACCAATAAGTCGCTGGATTTACGACTCATACGTTATTGCCGGGCAAATAAATAACGAGATCACAACTGAAAATCCAAAACTTTCTTATCGTTATAATTTCGATCATATCGCTATCCTCAACCGCCAGCTTCTGGTTGGTGGCGTACACCTTGCCGGACTTCTGAATGAGATTTTTGGAAAGTAACTTAGATTATAAATTAAAATCATGTGAATATTTCGCGTGAAATAGTGAATTATTTTCTTATTTAATTAATTTGAAAGTTTCAACAGTAAATTTATCTTTCACCTGATGACGGTTACGGACTTCACTCATCTCGACGAAACAAAGCAGGCGGAAGCATTATTAGCACGCGGAATTTTTCTTACCGAAAGATTGTACAAGAATTTTATCATCTTTCTCTACCAGCTTGATAATTTTTATGTGGAAGTGTTTCACAATTTAAAATTCAATGTCATGCAGGGAATGAGAAGTTTTGAAGATGATGAAGCACTCGAACCATACCTTGATACAATTGATATCTCCTGCCTGTACGAATACTGATGCACCTGTCGCATTCGCTCCAGTTTCACGCCAAGACGCAAAGAGGCAAAGGTCTCAAGAAAATAAAAAAGTTAGGCAGATCTTTAAGAATTATACAGTGTTCTATGGCGATAATGAATTATATAGAATATGATAATCTTTTTTCCCTTTGCGTCTTCGAGCCTTTGCGTCTTGGCGTGAAACCTGCGCGCTAGCGCGACTCGTAAATTTCACAGGGATTATTCCGATAGGCAGCTATTGCTCACCATCCTACATTTGGCGCTCCCATACTTTACAACAAAGGTTCATGCCGAGTCGCATCAAAGTTTTAGTTGTGGTCAGTGACCTGGCTGCACTATCAAGAGTTTATCTTGCATTGCTACATAAAAATTACAGAACGGAAGCAACGGATAAATCAGAGGGAATAACGGAACGGATTAAAAGAATGAAACCTTCTGTGATTGTACTTGGTATGAAAGAATATCAAACAATCAAAAACGTTTTGAAAATACCGGCGGTTCTCCTCGTAGACCCGGAAGAAGAAATTAATTTTTTACCAGGCGATATTATTCCGGTACAAAAACCATTTACAATTCAAACTTTGATAAGGTCAGTTGAATCAAGAATCATTTAAAACCGGTCATAGATTGAATTCGAAAGTATTTCTTTTACTTTTTCCATTGCCTGTTGAACCACATCTTCATCGGAAAGAACTTCACAAAACAGTTCATTATTTCTCACGATGATTGTAAAAGAAGGAGCTGATTTATTTTTCAGTGTTGGCTGGAAAACAAATTTTTTTCGATCCTTCTCAAAATTTATATAATACTGTGTTGGTATTTTTTCCACGACCAACGTAAGAATCTCTTGTATCATAGGATTGGATTACTTAGTATAATTACGGTACAGCTGCGTAAAAATACCATCCAAACCAGCCAATTTCAAGTAATCAGGTAATTATTAGACAAATGGACATTAATTCCCGATGATTGGACACCACCGGCTCGCGTCCCAACTTTACTTCGTTATTCCTTATTCGATATTCGATATTCATCACCCCTCCTGCTCTACAATCTGCACATTCCACCTGTTGCGGATCAGGTATGTAGTCAGCATCATCTTCATATTTTCAATTGATAAGCCCAGGTATAGTGCCACCATAGCAAGGATCTCACTTTCATTATCATCTACTCTGCCGTCTGCTGTCATGATTTCACAGCACATGGCAAACAGTGTTTCTTTAAAATCTTCTGCAACCAAAGGTGCAGCCTGTTCTATTACCATGCGGCTGCCATGTGTTGCCTGGAGCGAAAGTGCTTTAACTGATAGTTCATTCAGTGAGGAACTCTTGAACCTGGAAGAAAGAACAAGCATTCGCGACAATTGTTCGATCTGTGCCTGGGTAAGCATTTTACCACCAGACATCACCGATGCAAATAAAATAGCGACGGATGCTTCCTGCTCGTTGGTTATGGAAAGATCGATCATGACCAAAAGTAGGTTCTTCGCCTGCAAAACAAGACTCCTTTGTAAGAAATTTTCTTGAACTTAGATACAAAAACCACCAATGCCACATAGCCGGAAAAGACCCGGGCATCATCCATATAAAAAAGCTGCAGACATTCCATCAAAACAGCGCACGAATGGAAAGCTTACCTGGGCATTATTGTTTGCAGTATTCGGATTACTTATTTCTTTTTTTGCTGCAGGACTAAATTATCTGGCCCTTGCTGCAGGAACGATTGTTGCCGCATTAATTGGATTTTCAATTGGAAAGAATATGGAACAGGCAGCGAAGAAATGAAGTAACGCTTCCCGCTTCGCGCTTCCAGCTACGCGACCTTCTGAGAAGATTATTTCTATATGGTCAATCTTAAAAACACATTACATAAAGGACTCATTCCGCGAAATCTTTTCTAATCCGTGAAATCCGTGATTGATCCGCGAAATCTTTTCATATCCGTGAAATCCGTGATCGATCCGCGAAATCTTTTCAAATCCGTGAAGTCTGTGATATAATTTTGACTCATGGGCATAAGGATCTTTATTACCGGCGGAACATTCGACAAGGAATACAATGAACTCACCGGTCAATTATATTTCAATGATTCACATCTTCCCGAAATGCTTGAACTTGGAAGGAATCAGGTACCAGTTGAAATCCGGACACTGATGATGGTTGATAGTCTTGAAATGACAGATACCGACAGGGAATTGATTGCAGACCATTGCTCAAAAAGTCCGGAGGATAAAATAATTATCACACATGGAACTGATACCATGACCATCACAGCACAGGTGATTGCACGAAAGGTTACCAATAGAACAATTGTGCTCACAGGTGCGATGGTGCCATATAAATTCGGTTCTTCAGACGGATTGTTTAATCTTGGAAGTGCATTGGCTTTTGTACAAACACTTCCTCATGGAGTATACGTTGTAATGAATGGACGGTATTTCAATGCCAATAATGTGAGAAAGAATAAGGAAACAGGTGAATTTGAAGAATTGAAATTATCATGATGATATGGACTTCGGCCGCCTTACACCCACACAGTTAAAAAAAGTTGACCTTGGCCTGCCGCCGGAGCCAGCACTAAATTCATTACAGTTAAAAGGAAAAAGGTCTGCTTCTCAAAAAGTATATACCGGATGCGCCAAATGGGGAATCAAGGAATGGGTTGGAAAATTATATCCGGAAGGAACAAAGGAAGCCATGTTCCTCAAAGAATATGTAAACCATTACAATTGCCTTGAGCTGAATGCAACCCATTATAAAATTTACCCTGCTTCTTCTGTAAAAAAATGGGCCGACCAGACACGGGGACATGATTTCAAATATTCGCCGAAAGTTTACAAAGGCATCAGTCATTTTGGAAACCTCAGTACAAAACAACACTTCACTGATGACTTTCTAAAAGCACTTGCTGATGGATTGGAAGAACAACTTGGTCCCGTTTTTATGCAGGTAAGTGACAGGTTTACACCCAAAAGAAAAACAGAATTGTTTGAATACCTTGCTACACTTCCCAAGGACCTCACTTTCTTCCTGGAAGTAAGACATCCGGATTGGTACATTGATCCGCACCGTGATGAACTGTTTAAAAAATTACAGCAACTTGGTATCGGTTCTGTAATTACAGATGCTGTCGGAAGGCGTGATTGCTGTCATATGCATCTTACAATTCCGAAAACCATCATAAGGTTTGTAGGAAATAGCCTTCATCCAACCGATTATCTAAGGATCGATGACTGGGTAAACCGGATTCATTTGTGGCTTGAAAAAGGAATAAAGGAAATTTATTTTTTTATGCACATGCACGAAGAAACCTATTCCCCTGAGCTGAGTCAGTATCTGACGCAACAACTGAATAAAGTATGTGGACTTAATTTAAAGGTGCCGGTTATAATTAAGAAAAAACGCAAAGGTTAATTTTTGATGTATGATTTGGAGATGTTTGATTTCAGATCACTGATCATCAAATCAAACATCACAGATTAAAACAAACGGAGTTGCACACCTTTCGATTTTTTAGGTGGTTTTGCTTCACCAAAAACAGTTCTGCCACCATACTTCCAGCTTTCCTCTCTTTCCTTTTCTATTATTTCCTGCAGTCTGTCAGTTGGAATAAAATCCTTTTCTGCCTGTATTGCGATTTCATGTATTTTTTTAAGGGCTTCAGACTTTTCGTTCTGTCCGATCTTTGCTTTTCTTACTGCTGTCTGAAGTGTTTCAATTACTTCATCATATGTTTTTGTAGGAACAGGAAAAGGATGTCCGTCTTTTCCCCCGTGTGCAAAGGAAAACCTTGCGGGATCTTTAAAACGGGAAGGCGTACCGTGTATCACTTCACTCACCAATGCAAGCGATTGAACCGTACGGGGACCAACACCTTCAAGAAGCAAAAAATCTTCAAAATTTTCCGGCTGAATTTCATTGGCAAGCCACAGAATGGTGCCGAGGCGTCGGAGGTCAACATCGCTGCTTCGCACATCGTGATGACCTGGCATAACCAGCTGCTGGATTTCCTGCATCATCAATTCCGGTTTCTCCCGTGTTACATTCAGCATTGCATCACGGGTTGAATGTGCTTCACCCGCAGTAAGATTCAGTATCATTCCCTGGTTGATACCACACACAGCTGAATGAGGTTCTTCAACAAAAGAATTTACATGAGCTGAATGCCAGTGATACCTGCGTGCCATGGCAGTTTCATCACTCATTCCCTGTTGTACAACAGACCAGTCACCTTCACTGCTTACGATAAAATTGTGCAGGTAAAGTTGAAATCCATCCTGCACTGCCGTATTATCCACTTTCGCACTTAACCTGCTCATACGAACAAGTGCTTGTCCGTCAAGACCTGTTTTTTCAGCTACTGATAAAAGCTCTGAAGGGGCCTGTCTTGAAAATTTTCCTTTTCCTCCGCAGATATAAATACCAAGTTCTTTTGAATGAGGATTGATTGATCTTTTAAGGGCACCCATAACCGAGGTAGTGATACCCGATGAATGCCAGTCCATACCCATTACGGCTCCAAAACTCTGAAACCAGAAAGGATTACTGATCCGGGAGAGGAATTCCTTTTTTCCATACGTACCAATAATGGCCTCCGTAATGGCAAAACCAAGCCTGGCCATTCTTTCATAAAGCCACGGGGGAACAGATCCATTATGCAGCGGCAGGTCAGCCGAGCCGGTTCGCTTCATCTTTTAAAGGTATTTACTATGTTTTTTATATCGTAAAAACCCACTATAAAACACTAATAAATTTTTGTTTATTTACAATCAAATTATCTATTATGAAAACCATTTGTACCCTGATCCTGGCCCTCCTGTCTGCAACCGGATCAGCTTTCTGCCAATCAATGGCTACCAGTGTAGCGTATGATAAAGTTGTGATGCCCGGATTAATGCTGAACCTTCCTTACGATGAAAGCGTTTCAGAAGATTTTATTGTAGCTGCCCTTAAAAAAACAGGTTATAATGCTGAAACAAAAGGCAAGCTTTTCTGGAAACAGAACAAGGTGAACGGATATTATATTTTCAAGGATGTAAGATTGAAAGGTGCCAGCAAACAGGTTGACCTTTATTTTAAGGTAGACAGAAAGGGTAAAAAATCAAATGATGAATCAACGATCTATATGCTTACAGCTACAGCAGGTGAACAGTTTGTTTCAGAATC
>JBJMLW010000075.1:0-6785 GCA_045805105.1 Flavisolibacter sp.
AAAGCATATTGCATCATATGAAGAATCACATCAGGATCAGGAGAATTTTCACGATACTCATCCAATTCATCAACAGAACACACACCCGGGTAATCACCCTTCATTCCTTTCATGTCGATGATCACCTGGAAATGCAGGTGTGGCGGCCAGTGGCCATTCTCGTAAGGAATTCCGAAGGCTGCAAACACATCTCCCTTTTTTATTAAATCACCTTCCTGCATATTGGTGATGGAATTAAGGCTAAGGTGTCCATATAAAGTATGAAATGTAAATCCGTTTACCTGGTGGCTAAGTATGATGGTTGTTCCATAGTCGCCAAATGCATTATTGAAAGCAAAGCTGTGAACGATACCATCAAGAGGAGCCATTACCCTGGTATAAGGTTTACCCCAGATGTCGATACCAAGATGGATGGTGCGGGCGGCCCCCTGTCCCCCGAAAGGTAAGGCCCCCTGTCCCCCGAAGGGGGAACTTAGATCTTTGTTTTCCTTCAATGATGGAAGTGTTGTTAATTTCTGAAGAATATTATTAAGAGTCTTATCTAATTCATTTAAAACTTCTTCATTGGTAAATCTTAAAACAGTAAAGCCTTTTTCTTCTAAAGATTTTGTTCTTGATAAATCGGATTCAATATTTTCTGGTAATTGATGGATCAAACCATCGATTTCTATTATCAATCTTTTATCAAGGCATACCAGATCTGTTATGTATTTATCTATTATGTGC
Organism: Flavisolibacter sp.; assembly: GCA_045805105.1. GTDB lineage: Bacteria > Bacteroidota > Bacteroidia > Chitinophagales > Chitinophagaceae > Flavisolibacter. The sequence continues at coordinate 727 of JBJMLW010000075.1, forward strand.
TGTCTTCTGAATTTATAATCACCCAGTTTTTTTCCTTTCACTGCTTTCCATAAAACTTCTTCGGCTTGAGTGGGTTGTTTTCTGTTTTGAAAACAAAATTCTTTCAGGATTTTATAATAAGATGGATCTGCCCAATGATATCCAAATTCAGGGTCTTCAACCGAATCATTTTCAGAAGATAAATGATCATACGGAGCACTTCCCCCTTCCCTTCGGGAAGGGCCGGGGATGGGCTGTCGGGAAGGGCCGGGGATGGGCTCCCTGGAAGGGTTGGGCTCCTTCGGCCCAAACAAAGCACTCCTCGTATAAATAAACCTGTTTTCCAAATAACCACCGATACCATACATCGCCTCTTCACTCTGTAAGAGGTTATTGATATACCTGATAAACTGGTCTGTATTTTTAAGAATCTCAGGCGTAAGTTCCCTGTTCTTCTCCGTGAAATCCATCAACAGCAAATTATCCTTTTCAGAAAACGGAACAACCGGGTGAAATGATATCCCCGCTTCATGGATCCGCTCCTCAAAATTCTTTTTGGTCATTTCTCTGAATTAATAACTTTAACCCTCTGCCACAATACTAAATTAAACCAAAGCATTATGAAAATTCTGATTGCCATTGCGGCCGTATTATTTGGATTCAGCGGCTATGCCCAAAGTAATCCGTTATGGCTGCGCTACCCTTCGATTTCACCGGATGGAAAAACCATTGTATTCAGTTTCAAAGGCGACCTGTATAAAGTTCCCTCCTCGGGCGGAGATGCCATACCATTAACGCTTCATGAAGCATACGACTTTATGCCTGTATGGAGTCATGACGGCAAATGGATTGCATTTGCATCCGACAGATTTGGAAACTTCGATGTGTACATTATGCCTTCTACAGGCGGTGAAGCAAAACGGTTGACTTATAATTCAGCAAATGATTTTCCTTATGATTTTACTCCCGACAATTCATCTGTACTTTTTGGAACAAACAGGAATGACATCTATACTTCCGCCAGGTTTCCGCAACGCGGCTTATTTCAGAAATTATACAAGGTACCTGCTACCGGCGGACGTTCAGTCATGTTCCTTTCAGCAGGATCAGAGTTTGCTCACTTTAATGGCAAAGGCGACAAAGTTATTTTCCAGGACAGAAAAGGTTATGAAGATGCATATCGCAAACATCATACGTCGGCTGTTACAAGGGATATATGGATTTACGACACAAAGAAGGATGAATACATGCAGGTTTCTTCATTTGAAGGTGAAGACCGCGAACCTGTGTGGGGAACTGATGACAATACTTTTTATTATCTCAGTGAAAAGGATGGCGGATCCCAGAACATTTATAAATCGAGCGTGGGTAGTCAAAGCAATCCAACTGAACTCACCACTTTTAAAAAGAACCCCGTAAGATTTCTGTCACGTGCCGGTGATGGTACATTATGCTTTACATATGATGGCGAGATATATACCATGAAAGAAAACGCATCTCCACAAAAAGTCAAAATCAGTATCAACAATGATACGAGGGGTAATGAAGAAAAAATTCTTCCTGTAAATGCAAATGTTACACAAACTGCATTATCACCCAACGGAAAAGAAATTGCCTTTGTTGTACGAGGTGAAGTTTTTGTTACGTCTGTAGAAGGAGGCAACACGAAAAGGATTACCAATACACCACAACAGGAACGTACCGTGAAATTCAGTTCAGATGGACGTTCACTTTATTATGCTACTGAAAGAGGAAAAAGCTGGGATATTTACCGCGCGTACATCGACCGGAAAGAAGAGCCCTATTTCTACGCTTCAACAGTTGTTAAGGAAGAACCATTGATCGCAACTGATGCAGACGAATTCCAGCCGGTTGTATCGCCGGACGGAAAAGAGATTGCTTACCTCGAAGAAAGAAATATCCTGAAGGTTTATAATATAGCTACAAAGAAAACACGCACCATTGTACCGAAAGGCGTGAATTTTTCCTATGCAGACGGAGACCAGTATTACACCTGGTCGCCCGACGGAAAGTGGATTGCATTTAATTCCAATGAAGGAAGATGGGGCGCCTCCGAAGTTGCCGTAATGAAGGCAGATGGAAGCGGTGAAAGAAAAAATTTAACCGAAAGCGGTTTCAGTGATGGTAACGCACAGTGGGCCTTTGGCGGCAAAGCTCTTTTATGGACCACCGACCGTGATGGTAAAAAGCCACTCGCCTACCAGGGTCCAAGGGAAGTTGATGTGTACGCCATGTTCTTTGACCAGGAAGCCTACGATAAATTCAAACTTAATAAAGATGAATTTGCATTGCTGAAAGAAAAAGAAGACAAGGATAAAGACGCTGCAAAAAAAGACACTTCACTAAAGATCACAGCACCTTCAAAATCATGGGAACCGAATTTTGCGGGTCTTGACAACAGGAAACTCCGCCTGACCATTAACTCAGGAAACATTTCAAGTTACCTGTTAAGCAATGATGGTGAAAAATTATTCTTTGCTGCAAGAATGGAAAAAGGATATGATTTGTGGATGACCAATCCAAGAACAAAAGAAACAAAGCTGGTAGCCAAACTTGATGGCGGACCAGCCGGACTTGATGTGAGCAAAGACGGCAAAAGTCTTTTTGTAGTAAGTGATGGAAAACTTATGAAAGTTGATGCCGAAAGCGGACGTGTTTCTCCTATCCAGGTTAATGGAGAAATGGTGCTGAAAGCAAATGAAGAGCGTGCTTATATTTTCGATCATGCATGGAGACAGGTAATAAAAAAGTTTTATGATCCGAAGATCGGTGGTGTTGACTGGAATTATTATCATGAAACGTATGCGAAGTTTCTTCCCTTCATCAACAACAATTACGACTTCCAGGAACTCCTGAGCGAAATGCTCGGCGAACTGAATGCATCGCATACCGGGGGCCGCTATTCAGCGCCGCAGCAAAATACAGATGCCACGGCGAGCCTCGGTATGCTCTTCGATGAAATGTATACCGGGAATGGCCTGAAGGTGATGGAAGTAATTGAAGGTGGTCCGTTCACAAATGCAAGCACAAAAATTAAAAAAGGTGTGATCATTGAAAAGATCGATGGTGAAGATATTACCAATGATATGGACTGGGCACGCCTGCTAAACCGTAAGGCCGGTAAAAATGTGTTGTTAAGTCTTTATGATCCCGAAACAAAACAACGCTGGGATGAAAGTACAAAGCCAATTACAGGTGGTGAAGAACAGGGTTTACTTTACCAGCGATGGGTAAATATGAACAGGAAAAAAGTAGATGAACTATCAGGAGGAAAAGTAGGATATGTGCATGTACAGGGTATGAATGATGGCAGCTACAGAACAACATATGAAGATGTTCTTGGGAAGGCAGCAGGGAAAGAAGCATTGATTGTTGATACAAGATTCAATGGTGGCGGATGGCTCCACGACGACCTGGTAACATTCCTGAGTGGAAAACAGTACCTGAAGTTTTCACCACAGGGTGTTACACCAACATCAGGTGAGCCGGCCAATAAATGGACTGCACCATCAACTGTATTAATGAGTGAAAGCAACTATTCGGATGCATTTATTTTCCCTTATGCTTACAAGAGCCTCGGCGTTGGAAAGCTAATCGGCATGCCTGTAGCAGGAACAGGGACTGCAGTATGGTGGGAAACACAGATCGATCCTTCAATTGTATTTGGCATCCCAATGATTGCAACCATTGGTAAGGAGAACCGTCCAACAGAAAACCTGCAACTGGAACCGGATATCAAAGTGCCGAATGATTACAAGTCTGTTTTAAGTGGAAAGGATCCGCAGCTGGAAAGAGCGGTGAAGGAAATGCTGGAGGAGATCAAGAAAGTGAAGAAAGATTTCTAAGAGATAAATACAAGAACCAGAGGTACACAGTTAAGAAGGAATTGGGAATTAGGAATTTGGATATTCCGAATTCCTAATTCCTTTTCTTCCCTTCTTTCCGTGGTTAATATTAGATCCAAAACCTATAAGATATTTAACAAGATACCTTACAATTTTTGAAAGGAAATTCCGTTCTTAAGTGACATGATCCTTTCAAAAACCAGGCTTTACTGCCTTTTCGCGCTCATGCCACTTATAGGCCCGTTTTTATCTGCTGCCCAGCAGGTTACAGGTATTTGGGAAGGAAAGATCAATAACAACAGGGTTGAAGTAAAAATTATCCAGAAAGGCGACAGCCTTACCGGCACTTCTTATTACTATAATACTGCGCATGTATACCGGCGTTATACCATCAAAGGTTATTTTGATGCACAAACCAATGAAGTCGTTTGGTGGGATGATCAGCTGATCACCAGCCAGGTTGGTAGCCCGGGAAAAATTGCACAGTTGTCAGTTGCTGATTTTAATTGTCCCGGAGGTGGTGCCATGTCGCTTGATGGAAAAGCTGCACCAAAAGAAGATCGTGGTCCAAAAGGAAATGTAAATCTTGTAAAAACAGAAGGCTCATCTTTTTCCGACGAATGGGATTATGTAATCAGAAATTATACAGTGGGTGCAAATGATCCTGATGTGATTGATAGTGTTGGTTTGATTGCAATGGTACCTGTACGTGTACAGCAACCTGCCCCGCAGGTAATTGAAGCAATTCAAAGAACACCTCCGCCTGTTATAACAGAAACTAAAAAAGAACCGGTAATTGTTTTACCACCACCGGTTCAAACCATTGAAGAAAAATTTACATCACGTAAAAAAGTTTTTACAAAAGAAATACCTGTTGAAGGTGATTCCGTTGAGCTTCGCTTTTACGATAATGCAGAAATTGATGGTGATTCCATTTCACTTTTTCTGAATGATCAACTGATCTTTTCTCATGTAAGACTTACTGATAAACCCTATTCCATCAAGGTTCCGGTAAATGAACTGAAAGAAGATAATGAACTGATCATGGTTGCTGAAAACCTTGGTACTATTCCCCCGAATACTTCTTACATGGTTGCTATTGTGGGTGAAAACCGTTATGATGCCTATTTAGCCAGTACGGAGAATAGTAGTGCGATGATAAGATTGAAGAAGACGACAGACCACAGACCACAGACGACAGAAGGCCGTTCAAAAGATTGAGAAGACCACAGTCGACAGACCACAGTTGAGACATGAACTACATTCAAAGATTTTTATAGATTCGACCAGCTTATTTTACAATTAAATAACTGCAGTAGTTTATCTCGTAATCGACATTTCTGTAAGAGGTTTCATATTGAACAATATTTGATTCTTATTGTCTGTAAAAACTATCAAACCTTAGTTAACTTCTGTCGACTGTGGTCTGTGGTCTGATGACTTCCTACACCACCACATTCACCATCTTCCCTTTCACATAAATAATTTTCTTAGGAGGTTTGCCTTCCAGCCATTTTTGTACAACAGCATTTCCGAGAACAATTTCCTCCACCTGCGGTTGGGCAGCACTCAGATCGATGTCGATGGTTGTACGAAGTTTTCCATTGATGGAGATGGGATATTCCTTACTGCTTTCAACAAGATATTTTTCTTCCAGTTCAGGAAAGGCAGCGTCTACTATAAAACTTTCTTTTCCGAGGCAATGCCATAACTCTTCACTGATATGCGGTGCGTATGGAGCGAGGAGGATCAACAAGGGTTCAAGTAGTTCCCTTTTGTAACATTTAAGCTCGGTAAGGTCGTTCACACACATCATGAATGCACTCACTGAAGTATTGAATGAAAACCGTTCCGCGTCTTCTTCAATTTTTTTAATGGTGCGGTGCAGGATTTTTAATTCAGCAGGTGTTGCTTTTTCATTCGTTACAATCATTCCCTTCTGCTCATCAAAAAACAGTCTCCATAATTTTTTCAGAAAACGGTTTACACCTTCAATACCCTTTGTATCCCAGGGTTTACTCATTTCCATAGGACCGAGAAACATTTCATACATCCGAAATGTGTCAGCTCCATATTTTTCAATAATATCATCTGGATTTACAACATTATATTTTGACTTGGACATCTTTTCAACCATGCTTTCCACATAGAAAACATGGTTTTTCTCATTATTAATATCTAATAACCAATCATTACCTCTATGCACATACCATT
>JBJMLW010000076.1:0-4748 GCA_045805105.1 Flavisolibacter sp.
GTAACTTCCGTTTATTCAAAAGAAAATAGTTCATTGGTCATCAATGTAGTTAACCGTCATAAGGATAAAGCAATTGAAGCCGAGATTAGCAACACGTCGGGAAATTTTTCGGGCAAGCCTTCAGTCAATGAAATTTCTGTCGCTGATTTGAACGCAGCTTTTGTTTTTGACCAGCAACAACAGTATGTTCCTGTAACGAAAGAGGCGACGGTAAAAGGAAATAAAATTGTTTATTCTTTTCCACCACATTCGTTCACACAAATCATTGTAAAACTAGATTGATTACATCATTACAAACTGTCGCTACATGCAATATCCAATGAAAAGCATCTTTTGTTATGAATTCGGTTTTTAAATTAAAACTATAATCAAATGAATCTAAAATCTTCAACTATTGTTTTAGCGACCATACTATTTAATGCAGTCTGTTATGCACAGACGCAAAGCGCACCACTGGAAGATTTTAAACCTTCAATCTTAAATCAGCCGGGACAGGAATATCCGCAGGTAAATTCGCAAGGGTATGCGAGGTTCCGTATAAGAGCGCCTCATGCCGACAGTGTCAGGGTAAGTCTCGGACTCGGTGGTACAAGAGGTGGTACGGTTTTAACGAAAGTTAGCGATAGCGTTTGGATGGGTACGACTGCGGGACCTATGGAAGAAGGATTCCATTATTATCGTATTACAGTAGATGGCGGAATATTTAACGACCCGGGAACATTAAATTTTTATGGTTCTACACGCTGGGAGAGTGGCATCGAAATACCTGCTCACGACCAGGATTTTTATGCGCTTAAAAATGTTCCTCACGGACATGTACAGCAGATCCTGTTTCCGTCTCCCAGTACAAACACTTCACGCCGCGCACTGGTATACACACCGCCGGGTTATGAAAAAGATACAAAAACAAAATATCCCGTACTGTATTTACAGCATGGCTGGGGTGAAGATGAAAATGCGTGGAGCAACCAGGGGCATGCAAACCTGATCATGGACAACCTGATCGCTGACGGCAAGATCAAGCCTTTCATAATTGTAATGACATATGGCATGACGAATGATATAAAGCCTGGTAGCCCTGGCGGTCTGAGAAGCTTCAATATTCAGCCTTTTCAAACGGTTCTTCTTGATGAATTGATCCCATACGTAGATGCCAACTTCCGCACGATCGCGAATCAGTCTCACCGTGCAATGGCAGGTCTCTCGATGGGTGGCTTTGAAACACATACAATAACACTTGCGCGTCCTGACGTATTTTCTTATTACGGGCTCCTTAGCGGTGGTGTTTATAAGCCGGAAGAAATTAAAGACAAGTCAAAAGTGAAACTCATTTTTATGAGCTGTGGCAGCTTTGAAAATCCAGATGGCGTGACAAAAGCTGCCGATACATTGAAGACAGCCGGTTTCAATGCAGTATCTTTTGTTTCGCAGAACACACGCCATGAATTTCAGACCTGGCGCCGCAGCCTGTACGTACTTGCACCCATGTTGTTTAAAGATTAAAATGTGAGGATGAAAGGAATAGAACAGATACTACAGGATTGGCCGGGCTAATAATATTATACTTTCTATTTAAACAAGAATCACATATCCAGACTAGTAAAGAAATTTGAAGAGTCTTATAATTAAATGAAGTAGTGTGATAACCGAATCGTCGAATTTTCAAATCGGAAAAACAGAAGCAAGCAAATTATGTATAATGATTTGCTTGCTTCTTTCTGGTATTGCAAAAGCGCAGGAAATAGTTGAACTGTATCCCGGTTCAATCCCTAATTCAAAAAAAACGGAGAAAAAAGAAACCTTCAATTCAGGAATGTTTCGTGGTGTCACCAGGCCTACATTGCAAGTCTATCTTCCCGAAAAAACAAATGCATCGGGAACAGGGATTATCATCATTCCCGGAGGCGGTTATGGAGTGATTGTTTACGAAGGTGAAGGGATTGCCACCGCAAAACAATTTGCAAAGAACGGGATCGCTGCGTTTGTGCTGAAATACAGGTTGCCGGATGATTCAATCATGTTGAATAAAACAATAGGTCCTTTGCAGGACGCACAGCAGGCAATAAAATTCGTTCGGGAAAACGCGGCCAGGTGGGCTGTTGATCAAAACAAGATCGGTATCATTGGGTTTTCTGCCGGTGGACATTTGGCTTCAACTGCGGCAACCCATTTTGAAAAACCGGTTATTGAAAATGCAGGCAACACCAACCTTCGCCCCGATTTCCAGGTTCTGGTTTATCCTGTCATCAGTATGCAGGATAGCCTGGCAAATCCTGATTCGAGAAATAATCTGCTTGGAAAAAAACCATCGAAGGAGCTTATTGATCAATACTCGAATGAATTACAGGTAACCAATAATGCGCCTCCAGCGTACATCACGCATGCAGCGGATGATAAAGCTGTTGATGTCGATAACAGCATTTCATATTTTGAAAGTTTAAGGCATCATAATGTTGAAGCTGAAATGCACATCTATCCTAAAGGAGGACATGGTTTCATTTTCCGTCAGCCCGATTGGATGGAACCTTTACTTCTATGGATGAAGAAAAACGGCTGGATGAAATAAAACATCATCAATACAATTTCATTTAAACGAAGCAAATGTCTATAAGCAAAATCACGAACTTTCTCATCGCTTCTTTTATTGTTTTAGGTCTAAGTTATTGTTCCAGCAGCGGCCAGACATCACGGTCAAAATCTAATACAGTCAAAGGACTAAAAGACTACTACAAGGATTATTTTTTAATTGGAGCTGCAGTTACTCCCCGCTCTTTGCATGGCGAAGATTCAGCTTTGATTGTACATCATTTCAACAGCCTGACTGCAGAAAATGCCATGAAAATGGGCCCCATTCATCCCCGTGAAAATGAATACTACTGGAAAGATGCAGACTCCATTGCTGCATTTGCCAAAAAGCATGGATTAAAAATGCGCGGACATAACCTATGCTGGCATGCACAGGCTCCTTCGTGGATGTTCAAAAACGAAAAAGGCGACACGGTATCGAAAGAGGTTTTATTGCAACGATTAAAAGATCACATTACGACTGTTGTAAACCATTACAAAGACAGGGTGTATGGGTGGGATGTAGTAAATGAAGCAATTGATGATAACGACAGTATTTTCTACCGTAAATCACAATGGTATAGGATCTGCGGCGAAGATTTTATTGCCAGGGCATTTGAATATGCACATGCTGCCGATCCTAAAGCTGTTCTTTTCTACAACGATTACAACACAGAAAATCCAAAGAAGCGGGAGAAGATTTACCAGATGGTTAAGAAATTAAAAGAAGCAGGCGTTCCTATAAACGCAGTCGGCCTGCAAGGCCATTGGTCTATTAACAATCCCGCCAGAGAAGAATTAGAAAAATCAATACAAATGTTTTCTTCACTTGGCTTGCAGGTGCAGATAACCGAGTTGGATGTGTCTGTGTATGCCGGCAGACAGGGTGGACAATTAGTCCAGGGTCAACGCAGGGATACCACAACTGGTTTTACCGGTGAAATGGAAGAACAACAAAGAGAAAAATACAAAATGCTATTCGATGTTTTTCGTCAATATAAAGACAAGATAAGCGGTGTAACGTTTTGGAATTTGAGTGACCGCTATTCGTGGCTCGATGGCAGGGGGCGAAAAAATTATCCCTTGTTGTTTGATACGAACCGCCAACCCAAGAAAGCCTATTGGGACGTAATAAATTTTACGCCGGAAAAGCGGGCAACAGCAAGTAACTGAAAGTGATGGAGACATTCACATTTCGAACCAGGGATTTTTAACACAGAACAACAGGAACAGTATGCATAAACTTCGGTTAAAGATTCCTGAATAAAATTAGTTAGAAGAGTTGCTCTTCAATTCCAGAAATAAATAGAGCATTCAAAAATTATAAATAAGAAAAACCAGAAAATATGAAGCGATTCATTCTTTTTTTTACAGTCGTGCTGATCTTTTCCATCCAGGTAAGTTCGCAACAGGTTACCCAGATGCCTGCGGGCTATGATGCTCAAAAGGAAAATATTCCTCATGGGAAAATTGATACCATCAGCTATTCTTCAAAAACGGTTGGTACAACAAGAAGGACTTTAATCTATACACCACCCGGTTTTTCAAAAAAGAAAAAATACCCGGTGCTGTACTTGTTGCATGGTATTGGTGGCGATGAAAAAGAATGGCTGAACGGTGGTCATCCGCAACTGATACTCGATAATCTTTATGCAGAAAACAAGATCGAACCTATGATTGTTGTTATGCCGAATGGCAGGGCGATGAAGGATGATCGTGCCGTGGGTAATATTTTTGACAGCGCTAAAGTGCAGGCCTTTGCAAATTTTGAGAAAGATTTATTGAATGACCTGATTCCGTTTATTGAAAAAAAATTTCCGGTGTATACTGACCGTGAACATCGCGCCATTGCAGGTTTATCCATGGGTGGTGGACAATCATTAAATTTTGGACTGGGTAATCTCAACAAATTTGCATGGATCGGTGGTTTTTCTTCTGCACCCAATACAAAAACACCTGAGCAACTGGTTCCTGATCCGGAGGAAGCTAAACAGAAACTAAAACTTCTTTGGATTTCCTGCGGTGCAAGTGACGGCCTCATTTCATTCAGCAAAAGAACACACGATTATTTGGTGAAGAACAATGTCCCTCACATTTATTACATTGAACCAGGCGTTCATGATTTCAAAGTTTGGAAGAATGGATTATACATGTTTTCTCAGCTCATCTTCAGACCGGTGGAC
>JBJMLW010000077.1:0-7219 GCA_045805105.1 Flavisolibacter sp.
AATGAAGAGTATAAAGATTTCACCAGACCTTCAAAACCATTAAATACACTTAACACAAGGATCAATGATGCCGTACCGATAATAATGGCAACAATGCTGATCCATGAAATGATGTTAATGGCATTTGTAGTTTTTTTGGCGATGAAGTAACGCCAGGCAAAGAGGAAAGTCACAGGGTTCTGGTTACTGGGTACTGGGTAATAGGTACTGGTTTTGCCCGCCGAAGCGAATGAAAGGTGGGTTGCTGAACTGACCCCGGTAGATTCTGCCAAGGAAGGTTGCTGCTAATTGAGTATTGATTATTGAACATTGATTATTGAATATTTTGTAATTAAATTTTCATAATGAATTTAACCGTTTTATACTTGCAGCTTATACCTTATAGCTATTCTTCTTTCTCTTCATCCGGTTTGATCTGCTTGAAAATTTCTTCCATTTTAAAAACATGATCGAGGGTATCATCGGGAAAAAATTTTATATCGGGGATTCTTCTTAGCTGGGTGCGAACGCGCGAGGCCAGTTCTTTTTTAATTTCCCAGGACCTTTCTTCAATTCTTTTTAATACGTCCTTATTGTCTTTTGCATTGAAAATACTAATGTAAATCCTGCATTCAAGCAGGTCGGGCGTAACTTTTACCGATGAAATCGAAACCATTCCACCGTCAAGCATATTTAGTCCGAGTCTCTGGAATATCTGGTTAAGATTCTCCTGTAAGAGTCCCGCTACCTGTTTCTGACGCTTTCCTTCCTGCATGATGTTACCGTTTTAGTGCTGCACCGATTGATTACTCAGCGATGCTTCAAATTTACTTACTTTGCTGCTTTCCTAACCGGAAAGCCTGCATGAAGAAGTACGCAAGAGTTTTTGCCTATATCAGTCAATATAAAAGTGAAGCCTTTCTTTACATCCTGTTTATTATTCTTTCCATTATTTTTTCGCTTGTATCACTCGGGATGTTATTTCCATTCCTTGAAATGATATTCAACGGCGACAAGCCTGGGAATACAGGATTAACAGCCGGATCTACCAACCCGGCGGTGATATATATCCGGAACCTTTTAACAGACAGCATCAATACAAGGGGGAAAGTAGGTACGCTCACAATTATATGTGTGCTGATCATCGTATCGATATTTCTTAAAAATCTTTTTTTATACCTGGCGTATTATGTTCTCAATCCTCTGAAAAATAAAATTGTCAACCGCCTGCGGAATGAATTATATGAAAAGGTGCTTCATCTTCCAATTGGCTTTTTTACAGAAAAGAAAAAGGGTGATGTCATCAGCCGGATGACGAATGATGTTGCAGAAGTGGAAGCGTCAGTGATCGGAACACTGGAAGGATGGGTGAGGGATCCTTTGACGATCCTGATTACACTTCTTGTTTTATTGTTTACATCCCTGCAGCTTACATTGTTTGTTTTTCTGTGCATCCCGGTGGTAGGGTTTGTTATCGGGCGGCTCACCCGGTCGCTGAAAAGACAGTCGCAGGATGTGGCCATTTATTATTCTGAATCTGTTTCCATACTGGATGAAACACTTTCAGGTTTGCGGGTGATTAAGGCATTCAATTCTGAAAGCCTGCTGAAGAACAGATTTTTTACCAACAATGAAGTTCTGACTACAACGAAAAATAAAATCGGGTATAGGAGAGACCTTGCCTCTCCTATGTCGGAATTACTTGGTGTAGTGATTTTTGCAGCCATCCTTTTTTTCGGCGGCCGGCTTGTTTTAAGCGAGCAATATGGACTGACAGGTTCATTACTGATAACATACCTCGGTGTTTTTTATAACATGATCAATCCCACAAAAACGCTCAGCACTTCATTCAGTAATATGCGCAAGGGTACAGCAGCAATCGAAAGAATTGAAGAGATCCTGAAAACAAAAAATGCCATTGATGATAATGTGAATGGAAAAGTGCTTGAAACATTTCAGAAAAGCATTGAATTGAAAAATGTTACGTTTTCCTATGATGGTGTTGAAGTATTGAAAAACATCAACCTCACCATTGAAAAAGGAAAAACCATTGCACTTGTGGGTTCTTCCGGTGCGGGAAAGTCAACTCTTGCCGACCTTGTGCCACGCTTTCATGATGTAACGGGTGGCGAACTTCTGATTGATGGGATTAACATCAAAGAGTATTCATTGAGATCGGTTCGGGAACGGATCAGCATTGTAACACAGGAACCAATTCTATTCAACGATACAATTGAAAACAATATCCGGATCGGGAAACAGGACGCTTCCACCGAAGAAGTTGAATCTGCGGCACATGTAGCCAATGCCTACCAGTTCATCACCAAAAAAGAAAAAGCTTTTGCTACCAACATCGGTGACCGTGGTTCGAAACTTAGTGGTGGTGAAAGACAACGCCTCACCATTGCAAGGGCTGTAATAAAAAACCCACCCATTTTAATTCTTGACGAAGCCACTTCCTCGCTTGACACTGAAAGTGAACGACTCGTACAGGATGCCATCAACAACATGATGCAGAACCGTACTTCAATTGTTATCGCGCATCGCTTGTCTACCATCCGCCATGCAAATGAAATTATCGTATTACAGAAAGGAGAAATTGTTGAACGGGGCAATCATGATGAATTAATGCAGAAGAAGGGATATTATTATAAGCTGGTGATGATGCAGGAAGTGAAGTAGACGTCAAACGTGAAACGTCAAACGTGAAATATGGATGCGGGCATGACATCCCGAAGCGTGTTTCCGATCACGTTTCACGTTTCACGTTTGACGTTTCACGACTTCAACACCTCCCTCGAAATCACCAGCTTCTGAATCTCAGACGTTCCCTCTCCGATCGTACAGAGTTTGGCGTCGCGGTAAAATTTTTCAACAGGGAAATCTTTTGTATAACCATAACCACCAAAAATCTGCACGGCATCGTTGGCAACTTTCACTGCTACTTCACTTGCATAATACTTTGCCATTGCTGCAACTTTGGTAACAGGTTTTTTTCTTTCTTTTAAGTCACAGGCTTCAAGTGTAAGCAATTCAGCAGCCTGTATCTCGGTTGCCATGTCGGCAAGTTTGAAAGAAATTCCCTGGAAAGATGCAATCGGTTTGTCAAACTGATGGCGCTCCTGCGCATATTTCAATGCAGCATCATAAGCACCTTTAGCAATACCAAGTGAAAGTGATGCAATAGAAATTCTTCCACCATCTAATACTGTCATAGCCTGGTGAAAACCCTCACCTTCTTTTCCAATACGATTGGCATCGGAAACAATACAATTCTCGAAAATCATTTCCGCAGTTTCTGATGCACGCATGCCCAGCTTGTTTTCTTTTTTTCCTCCGCTGAAGCCGGCAGTTCCTCTTTCAACAATAAAAGCAGTTGCATTGTTTTTTGAACGGGGTTCACCTGTTCTGCAAATCACAACAGCCACATCACCACTTTTTCCATGAGTGATCCAGTTCTTTGTTCCATTGATGGTCCAGGAGTCGCCTTTCTTTACGGCAGTGCACTTCATGTTGCCTGCATCACTACCGGTATTAGGCTCCGTAAGTCCCCATGCGCCTAACCATTCTGCTGTGGCCAGCTTTGGTAAATATTTTTTCTTTTGATCTTCATTGGCAAAGGTGAGAATGTGACCTGTACAGAGTGAATTGTGCGCTGCCACACTAAGACCAATAGAACCGCATACCCTGGCCACTTCTTCAATCACTGTTTTGTATTCAAAATAGGAAAGTCCGGCACCACCATATTGTTCAGGTACAAGAACACCCATCATGCCCAGCTCGCCCATTTTTTTAAATACCTGCAAAGGGAATTCCTGCGATTCATCCCACTCCATTACATGCGGACGAATATATTGCTGAACAAAATCCCTTGCGGTCTGTCTTACCTGTTGTGTTATTTCAGAGGTCTCAAAATTCATTAGCCAGCAAATGTAGGGAAAGACCATGTACGATAGGCCATGGACTATAGAGGATAAACTTCGTATACAACGTTCCAGATCGTGTTATTAGGTATCGAGATCTATATATGTTCATTCTGTAAAAGGATTAGGGATTATGAAAGACTTCATTTTGCAATTGAACTCATCCTATGGAATGAAACATTCCCATCTCCTTTTTGGAAAGAAGGGGGTTGGTCTTACTTCGTTGTAAATTAACTTAGAATGAAGATGGAATTTTTAGCTTCAACCCATCATAAGCCAGATGAATTCCTTTCGGAAGTTTTTTTTCAACGTCGGCGTGTTTTCCAAGCTGATGGGAAATATGAGTGAAATAAGCCTCCGGAACTTCCAGTTCCTGTACAAGCGCAATGGCTTCTTCGAGTGTATAATGAGAAATGTGTTTTTCCTGTCTTAGTGCATTCACTACCACAATGCGGCTGCCGCGCACTTTTTCTTTCTCAGCATCATCTATCCGGTTCGCATCCGTGATGTAGGTAAAATCGCCAAATCGAAAACCGAGAACGGGCATTTTCATATGCCATACCTGCACCGGAATAACAGGAATATCCCCAATAGAAAAATTTTCCAGTGCGATACTGTTTAGTTCCAGGTTAGGAACACCCGGATATTTTTTATCGGCAAAGGCATACGCGAATTCACGCATCAAAGCATCAATGGTCATCTGGTTGGCATAAATCTGCATGGGTGCTTCCTGGAAAAAATTGAAAGCACGAACATCGTCCAATCCGGCTATGTGATCCTTATGCGGATGTGTAAATAAAACTGCATCGAGGTTCTTTACATTCTCGCGCAGCATCTGGTAACGGAAATCAGGGGTTGTATCTACTACAAGTGAAGTTTTTTTAGACTGAACGAAAATAGAACTGCGGAGTCGTTTATCCTTTTTATCGGTGGAAGTACAAACAGCGCACGAACATGCAATCATAGGAACACCGCTACTGGTGCCCGAACCGAGGAAGGTGATGGTTAATTCGGGATAAGCCACATCCAAAACTAAGGGATGCCGTTTAGTTATGAATCATATAACTCCACCAGATGATCTTTGGTTTGTCAGCTGTCCATTCCAGCCTTATAAATTGGCTTTCACCAAACCAAACACCTTTCGACCTGGTGCCCTGGAAATTTCTTAGCTCTATAATACCGGGTGATATAAAGAATGCTTCAATTAATACTGGCTCCCTGCAGTTAAAAGAAGTTTTCCAGGCAATCGTATCGTAATGCGTGAAACCGATGACACCTTCAATCAACATTACCTGAGTAGAAATGTTAGGTGTGAAATAATTTGAATCTGATGCATAACAATTATGATGCAGCCAGAAATTCATACGATTTTCCTGTTGCGATTTGTAACGCCTGACAGTTTTTTTATCAGGCCATGACAATACCTCTTTCTTTATCGCCTCTGTGGCAAATACACGGAATTCAGACTTAAATTGATCAGTCTTCAAATAATTTATGGAGCGTGTTATAAGAGAAGTATCATATTGTGCTGATACCCGAACTGAAATAAACAGGAAAAGCCAAAAGATATATTTCATAGAGTTATGAAGATGATTTATCCGGATTATTGGCAGCATGATAACGGCCCATAATATCATCCAGCACTTTCCTGCTCTCAGGTGTAAGGGAATCAACATTCAACTTTAACTGCGGAATAAGGTCGATCAGCGTATTAATGCGCCCTTCCAGTTGAAGAAATTTATTCAGCACTACCACCTTCCTATCTTCCAGTATACAAAAACCGCTTTGAAAGCTGCCTCTTTCATACCGTACTACATATCCTGTTTCTTCAATAATTGTTTCTATTTTATCGAGTGTATTCTGGGTGTACTTCATTCAGGGCAAAAATATGGAATAGATGACAGACCACAGTCTACAGTCCACAGTCGACAGAACATTCTGTTTCAATGGGAAATCTTATTCTTTCGGACACAGCTGTCGTCTGTGGTCCGTCAACTGTCGACTACTTCCTCACCATCTGCACTACCGGCACAATCATTTCCTCAAGGCTTACACCGCCATGCTGGAAAGTGTTGCGGTAATAATTCACATAATGATTATAATTATTGGGATAACAAAGGAAAACATCTTCTCCGCCGAAGATGTAAGATGAATTGATGGTAGGTGAAGGAAGACCAGCTTCCTTTGGATCTTTAAAAGCAAGTACTTCCTTTGGATCATAATTCAGGTTTCGTCCATGTTTGTATCTAAGGTTGGTAGTAGTTTGCTTGTCACCGATTACTTTAACGGGAGTCTTTACCCGTACACTTCCATGGTCTGTAGCCAGAACAATCTTGATCTGTTTATCTGCAAGTTTTTTCAAAGCCTGATGAAGTGGCGAATGTTCAAACCATGATGCCGTAATGCTCCTGTAACTAACTTCATCTCCTGCCAGTTCTTTCAGCACTTCCATTTCGGTACGTGCATGACTGAGCATATCAACAAAATTATAAACGATCACATTGAGATCATTTGAAAGTAGGTTGTGAATGTTGTTCACCAGCTCCAGTCCTGCATTATTGTTTACCACCTTCGTATACGATACACGCAGATCACCTTTGCCCGCACTTTTTAATTGTGCCTTGAAAAACTCTTCTTCGCTTAGGTTCTTTCCACCTTCTTCATCATCGTTACGCCACTGGTCAGGAAATCGTCTTTCAATATCTACAGGCAGCATCCCAGCAAATATTGCATTCCGTGCATAATGTGTAGCAGTGGGTAGAATGCTGTAAAATGTATCTTCTTCAACAACACGGAATGTTTCTGAAAAAATTGGTTGAATGGTGCGCCACTGGTCGAAACGCAGGTTATCTATCAAAACAAAAAATGTTGGCGTGCCCTTTTCCAGTTGAGGAAAAACTTTTTCTTTTATGAGGGTGTGCGACATTACGGGTCTTTCCTTTGCTTTTCCACTGACCCACGAGCCATAATTGCGGGAAATGAATTTGAAAAATTCTGTATTCGCTTCACTTTTTTGCGTTTGGAAAACTTCCTGCATTTCCGGACTATCACTTTTCTGCAGGCTAAGCTCCCAGTAAACAAGCTCTTTGTAAATGCCCATCCATTCATTGAAATTGGGACTACTATTCAACGCCATGAAAAGATTCCGGAACTGTTGCTGGTATGCAGTTGTGGTTTTTTCCGCAACAAGTCTTCTGTTATCAATGATTTTTTTTAAAGAAAGAAGCACCTGGTTAGGGTTTACCGGTTTGATCAGGTAGTCGGATATCTGGCTGCCGATGGCATCATCCATCAGGTTCTCAGTTTCATTTTTTGTA
>JBJMLW010000078.1:0-4942 GCA_045805105.1 Flavisolibacter sp.
ACCGCAGATTTTTTCTGTGCATCTGAGCCTGCATCCTGAAGTGAAGTTTCGATCTGAAACAGGATAAAATCCTTTTTATTTTTTGCAATAAATTGTCTGAAGCCATCCCTTCCAATCTTTCTTACATAACTATCCGGATCTTCCTTATCTGGTATCAGAACCAGCTTCACATTAAGGCTTTCTTCCAGCGCCATATCAAGACCGCGGAGGGCAGCCTTCACGCCTGCTGCATCTCCATCATAGATGATCGTAAGATTCTTTGTGTATTTTTTAATTAGCCGCAGCTGATCCTGTGTAAGAGAGGTACCACCACTGGCAACAACATTTTCAATTCCTGCCTGGTGAAGGGAAATCACATCTGTATATCCTTCTACCAGAAGGCATTCGTCAGCCTTGTCAATAGCCTGCCTGGCGAAATATGTTCCGTAAAGAATTTTGCTTTTGACATACAGCTCATTTTCCGGAGTATTAATGTACTTCGGGGCTTTGTCATTGTTTTTTAAAAGACGTGCACCGAAACCAATAACTTTTCCACTGTTATTGTGGACCGGAAATATAATGCGGTCACGGTAATTATCAACAAGGTTGTCATTGCGCATGGCCACCAGGCCAGATTTCTGAAGTAATTCCGGGTTGAACTGGTTTGCCAGTGCTTTTTTTGTAAATCCATCTCTCTGGTCTGGTGCATAACCCAAACTGAATTTCCGGATAGTATCTTCAGTAAAACCTCTTTCAGTCAGGTAAGTGACCCCTATGTCCTTTCCTTCATCTGTATTGAAAATTAGATCAGTATAATAATCACGGGCAAACTGGTTAATGATTAAAAGGCTTTCAGAAGCCTGTTGCTGAAGTCTTATTTCGGGTGAAACTTCTTTTTCTTCAATTTCTATGTTGTATCTGTTTGCAAGCCATTTCAGTGCTTCCACGTAGGACAGCTTTTCATGTTCCATTAAAAAGCTGATGGTGTTGCCACTTTTGCCACAACCAAAACATTTAAAGATTTCCTTCGTTGGAGATACCGTAAAAGAAGGGGTCTTCTCATTATGAAAAGGACAAAGCCCAAGATAGTTGGCGCCCCTACGCTTCAGTTTTACAAAACTACCTATCACTTCAAGGATATCTATTCTTGACTGAATCTGCTGTATGGTATTCTGTGTTATCAAGCTTTCAAATATAAGCTGTTCGCTGTAGCCGGCACTAAGGAAAACCTAAAGGATTTATCAAAGTTTAAACGGTGATTAATGATGGGCTGAGTCAATAAAATAATTTATTTGGGGGAAAAAAACTTCTTCTTTTTTCTTACAAACAGAGTTAAATTTAAAGTACTATCCAACACCCCAGGGAAATTGAAGCGTTCTTACCATTTTATAACCTTTTAAACTTCATCCCATGGTTCAGACAGATGTCTCACAGCTCTCTGCCGAATGTAATGAATGGCGCCAGATCCTACGTAATTATCGCGATGAATTCCAGCTCTCTAAAAAATCCCTACAGGAAATTTTCAAAAGAAATCCCTCCAAAGAACAATTACTAGAAGTAGACCATTTCGACAACCAGTTTCACATTCAATTAATCAACATTCACGACGTGAAACAATTTATCAAGGCTCATGAACGAAAGCTAGAATTAGAGTCTTCTTCGACGGAATCAATTTCAGAAGAAACTTATTCGGAACATGAAGCTTTGCTTGATCAATTCCTTTCGCTTGAAAATACATTACAGGAATTGAGAGGTGAGTTTAAAAATTTTGTCAGCGCATCAAGTTGCTGATGTATTTATATGATTCTGTAAGCACAGAATGCCAGAACTCTTTTACTCATTATTAAACTGATTATATGGCAGAGTTTGATACCTCACATGTAAAAAATATTGTTTTGCTTGGGCATGCAGCCTCCGGCAAAACAACCTTAGCGGAATGCATGCTATTTGAAGCAGGAATTATTAACCGCAAGGGATCTGTTTATGAAAATAATACTGTTGGTGATTATCACGATCTTGAAAAGGAACGTGGCAATTCGATTTTCTCTAAACTAATGCATACGAAATGGCGCGGGTATAAAATCAACATAATAGATACACCCGGTTATGATGATTTTGTTGGTGAAGTACTTTCAGCTCTCCGTGTTGCCGACGCTGGAGTTATGCTTCTTAACGGTGCAATGGGTGTGGAAGTAGGTACTGACGTAATCTGGGAATACACTGAAAGATTTAAAACACCGATGATTTTTGCTATCAACAAACTTGATCACGACAAGGCAGATTTTACTAAAACCGTTCAACAGGCAAAAGAACATTTTGGAAACAAAGTAACGGTTGTACAATATCCACGACAGGAAGGAGCAGGTTTTCATGAAATAATTGATGTTCTCCGCATGACGATGTACAAATTCACTGATACCGGTGGCAAGCCGGAGAAGCTTTCCATTCCTGAAGATGAAAAAGAAAGGGCGGACGTTCTGCATAGGGAATTGGTTGAAGCAGTAGCAAGCAATGATGAAGCATTGATGGAAAAATATTTTGACAAAGGTGAGCTGACTGAAGATGAAATCAAGGAGGGTATGAAAATGGCCATGATTCACCATGATATCTTTCCGCTGTTCTGCCTTTCAGCTGAAAGAAATATGGGTAGCGGGCGATTGATGGGTTTCATTGACAATGTTTGTCCAAGTGCTAATGAAATGCCTCCGCAGAAAACAAAGACGGGAGAATCACTTTCGTGCGATGCTTCAGGACCAGCGTGTATTTTTATTTACAAAACCATATCGGAACCTCATGTAGGCGATCTGTCTTTCTTTAAAGTATTTTCCGGAACAATCAGAACCGGTATGGAGCTGGTTAACGAATCGAATGGTGTTGTTGAAAAAATCAACCAGTTATTTTTAATGGAAGGCAATAAGCGTATTCAGGTGAATGAACTGGTTGCAGGAGACATCGGAGCTACATTGAAATTAAGAAATACACATGTCAACAATACCCTGCATATCAAAGGTAAAAATTATGAGTTGCCGCCTATTGAATATCCTACATCGAACATGACGGTAGCTGTGGAGCCGGTAAATAAGGGAGAAGAAGAAAAAATGGCGCAGGCACTTCACCAGCTTCGCGAAGAAGATCCAACTCTTATTGTTGAAGTATCTCAGGAGTTAAAGCAAACCCTGATCCATTGCCAGGGAGATATGCATCTTGCAGTAGCCCGGTGGAAAATTGAGCACCTTCATAAAGTGCCTGTAAAATTTGTAAAACCAAGAATACCATACAGGGAGACAATCAGGAAAGCAGCAGATTCAAGTTACAGGCATAAAAAACAATCAGGAGGTGCGGGTCAGTTCGGAGAAGTTTATATGCGAATTGAACCATTTTATGATGGTATGCCTGAACCTGCAGGCTTAAATGTTAGAGGAAGAGATATCCATTTGCTCGATTGGGGTGGAAAACTTGTTTTTTATAACTGCATAGTAGGCGGCGCCATTGATACACGTTTCCTGCCTTCGATTCTGAAAGGTGTTATGGAAAAAATGCACGAGGGTCCATTAACAGGATCTTATGTACGTGATGTTCGGGTAAGTGTTTACGATGGGAAAATGCACCCTGTTGATTCAAATGACATTTCGTTTAAAATCGCAGGATTGCAGGCATTCAGGCAAGCATTTCAGCAGGCAGATCCACAGGTACTGGAACCAGTGTACCAGGTAGAGGTTCTTTGTCCGGAAGATCTTACTGGTTCAGTAATGGGCGATTTACAAAGCCGGCGCGGAATTGTGGAAGGCATGGACACTGAAGGGCACTTTCAAAAAATTATTGCGAAAGTTCCACTTGCTGAAATGCATGATTTTTCTTCGTCTCTAAGATCAATTACCCAGGGTCGTGCAAAATTCAATATGCGATTCGACAGTTATCAGCCTATGTCTTATGATATGCAACGTAAACTGACTGAAGAATACAATAAAACTGCAGTTGAAATAGTGGCCTGACCTGTTATTTACTTGATAAAAATTGTTAATACCTGGCAAATGCCGGGTATTTTTTTGAAATTGAACAGTTCGTTAACCCGCTCATTAGGATTATTCAAAATTTTATTATTAATTTGATAACGATAAACCATTATCCTTAAAAATCTACCTCCTATGCATGCCTACTTCCGTAATCATCAATTGTACCTTGCTGAAAGATCAGAATGGCTCGACCGCCATGTAGTAAAGACCAGCAAAAGAGCTCTCATGAAAATTGAAAGCTGGAAATTAATAGCACAGTCCGGTGACCAGGACAATCAGCTTCGCCTTGTAGAAAAACTTGTGAAAGAATCTTTGCTAACAGCTATTCCAAATAAGACCGTATTACATAAGGAAGGCTTTTATCTTTCTAATCTTGATAACTAATTTTAGCTGATCGGCATTGAATTGCAGCAAGGGCTTGACATTTTAATTTATTCATAATAATTTGTTCCCCCTCTCCTTTCAGTTCCCTGTGGATTCTGCTAAGGTTAAAACCTGCTATATGGGTAAAATTGTATTTTATAACGAATACAGAAATTCTGATCAGTTCAGGATTGATTATCCTTATTATGGGCTGTTTGGATCAGCCAACGTTACCCGTCTACTTCATGATCAGGAAATGGTTTTTGAGTGTGCACTTTTGAATGGAAGTATAATAACAGTCAAAAAATCCGGCCCTTCAAATAAGTGGATTGATATGGCAATGAATCATGAAACGCCGCTTTCTGCAACTATCGGCATATCTATAGAAGATTTTCTCAGGAAAAATAATCCTGAATAAAATAAAAAAGGAATCCAGTGGATTCCTTTTTTATTAATTCGTTGGAAGTTATACACTTGCCAACCTTGCTTTCCTTTTTACAACGGGTGCAGGGATGACAATTTCTTCCAGATCAATAGATTTTTTGAAATAAACCGCATGCCATACGTGATCGAGTGACACCTGTTCT
>JBJMLW010000079.1:0-10244 GCA_045805105.1 Flavisolibacter sp.
CCTGTTTTGTCAGCATTAATGGGTGGAACGTATCAACCATTACCGCAAGTTCCTTCGTTTCCTTTGCCCCGATACTTTTTTCCACTGAACCCGGATGAGGCCCGTGAGGTATACCTGCAGGATGAAGAGTGAGCATTCCTCTCGTTACATTTTTACGGCTCATGAAATCACCATCAACATAATAAAGCAGTTCATCACTGTCGATATTACTATGGTTGTAAGGCGCCGGAATTGCCTGCGGATGATAATCAAATAACCTTGGACAGAATGAACAGACAACAAAATTGTTGGCTTCAAACGTCAGGTGAACCGGAGGTGGTTGATGAACCCTGCCGGTAATAGGTTCAAAATCATGAATTGAAAATGCAAAGGGATAGCAGCATCCGTCCCATCCTACAACATCAAAAGGATGATTGGCATAATGAATATTGTAAAGAACACCCTTCTTTTTCGTCCTGATCACGAAATCACCTTTTTCATTATGTGTCGTCAGATTTTGTGGCGGCCTGATGTCGCGTTCGCAATAGGGTGAATGTTCCAATAGCTGCCCGTATTTGCTGAGATATTTTTTAGGGAACCGTACAGGACTGAATGATTCAACAATAAAGACGCGGTTGTTTTCATTACTGAAATGAATCTGGTAAATGGTTCCTCTTGGAATAACAAGATAATCGCCATAACCAAAAGTGAGTTCACCATAAAGTGTTTTCAAAACTCCACTTCCTTCATGAATGAAAATCACTTCATCAGCATCTGCATTCTTGATAAAATAATCTGTCACACTTTGCTGAGGCGCAGCCAGTACAACATGAACATCTGAATTAACAAGGATGGGTATGCGGCTTTCCAGATAATCTTTTACAGGTTTTATTTTAAATCCTTCAAAACTTCTGTGACTAAGCATTTTTTCTTCTGCGATCTGGGGGGCTACACTTACAGGTTTTTCAGTTTTGATGATCTGTGTTGGTGGATGGATATGATACAGGAGTGAATAATCGTTGGAAAACCCTTCGGTAGAAAACAATTGTTCTGAATATAAGCCACCGTCTGGCTTGCGAAATTGTGTGTGTCTCTTATGCGGAATCTGACCCGATCGAAAGTAGTAAGGCATATCGTTATATAGCTTGATAAACCAATCCAAATACCTGGTTGGTTAGCATCATCAAATCTACAGATTCCATTGCTTCTTGCTATGGATTCAAACTTTACGGAAAATATCAGGGCGTGCCGGTGTGTTTTCCCCGGGGAAGGGGAGTTTCAGCAGGAGAACCAAAATCTTCCGGTCTCTCATTTCTGTGCTTCTGTATGGCAAGTTCAGTAAGGATTTTTTCTTTCTCCTTTATCTCTTCCCATTCGGCTCCTTTCAGTAAGGCCGCCTTGAGTGCGGACTCAGCCTTAACATAAAGGTGCTGTATCATTTCGTGATTGAGGTATTTGAAATTTATTTCCATATCCACACTTTACATGTCACACTCCTTAGCACCCAAACTGCATGCCTTATAATTTTAAAGAGGAAATGATAAAATATCTTTGTTTTTATTGGGGACACTCTGCCATAGTTGTAGAACCTCTACCCTATCATTTTTAAATTATTTTACATGTATGCGCAGAATAGGACTTATTTCAGATACACACAATGGACTGCCTGAGGTCGTTTACAAACATTTCAAAGAATGTGATGAAATATGGCATGCAGGAGATTTCGGCTCTTCACAAATTGCTTCACAGCTAAACTCATTCAAACCATTAAAAGGTGTGTATGGCAATATAGACGGAAATGATATCCGCAGTTTGTATCCTGAAAAACTAATCTGGAATTGTGATGATGTAAAAGTGTTCATGACGCATATCGGTGGTCACCCGGTAAAATATGCACCCGGAATAAAACAGGTGATCCGCGAAAACAATGTAAAACTTTTCATTTGCGGTCATTCACACATTCTGCGCATACAGTATGATAAGGAACTGGAATGTCTTTATATAAACCCGGGTGCTGCCGGAAACCAGGGTTGGCATAAAATGAGAACAATTGTTCGCTTTACAATTAATGGAACTGAAATTAAAGACTGTGAAGTGATTGAGTTGGGGAGGAGAGAGAGTCGACAGACCACAGACCGCAGTCGACAGACGTGAAGTACAAGTCGACAGTCCACAAACAACAGTTGACAGAAGTGACTAAAATCAAAAAGATTTATTAATTCGACAATCTGATTAATACAGTCAGATAACTAGAGTAGTTATAATTTTAAAACCCACAATTCTGCAAGACCTTTTGTACTAAGTATTTTATTCTTTGCTTCATAATTTCTGTAACAACTATTCAATCTCAGTACACCGCTGTGGTCTGTGGACTGTCGTCTGTCGACTTCACTCAATACCACCCTCTCCCAACACCAATCTCCCTGAATGGCCATGGAATGGAAGCGAGAATGATCAACAAGGCCAGCAGATAAAAAATCATTGTGCGGCGATGTTTTGAACGGTCGCTGATCTTTTTACGGCCCTGTGCTTTTCCAATATGAATGAGAATGATCGCGATCAGCATACCGGTAAGATGTTCAATGGCATAAAACCTTGATGTTGCATCTTTCATGATTTCAGACATGCTGCGAACAGCAAAAAGTTTATAACCCCATGGACCAACAAACCATAGGTATATTCCTACCAGCAGCATGATGTCGGCAGAAATAGTCAGTAAAAGACCAAGCCTGTTATCCGTTCTGATGTAAGGACGTGAGCCGGCAATAAGACTATTGAGTATGGCAAACACCAAAAGCAGCAATACAACCCAGCGCCCGGCGCTGTGAACATGAAGAAGCGCATTGTATAAGCTTGTATTATCCATGGTTGAAGAGGTTTAATCAAATCTACAACAGAAAAGCAAAATACAAGCTTTGAGCTACGAGCTGCGAGACACAAAGTACAAATAGAACTAAAGGTCTCGAGGCTCATAGCTCATAGCTCGCAGCTAATCTCTCCATTCCGCAATAAAAATATTTGTATCTCTTGTTCTGCCATTATTCCTGTTGCTGCAAAAGATGATGTTTTTTCCATGGGGACTGAACATGGGAAATGCATCGAACCCTTTATCGCGGCTGATCTTTTCAATTTTGCTTCCATCTGCATTCATGATATACATGTTAAATGGAAACCCTCTTTTATATTCATGGTTACTGCAAAAAATCACGCGTCCGTCAGGAAGAAAATTCGGCGCCCAGTTTGCCTGTCCGAGAGATGTGATCTGCTTCGCATTACTTCCATCCGCATCAGCAATGAAAACTTCCATTTGGATTGGAGCAACCAGACCCTGGTCCAATAAATCTTTGTATTCACGGATGGCTTCATCAGTTGCAGGACGGCTGGCGCGCCAGATAATTTTTTTTCCGTCGGCACTGAACCATGCGCCTCCATCGTACCCGAGGGTATTTGTCACCTGTATTGTTTTTCCTGTTACTAGATCCATTATATAAAGATCAAGGTCACCATTACGCAACGACGTAAAGATCATCTTCCTGCCGTCAGGTGAAAGTGTTGCTTCAGCATCATATCCTTTCGTATCTGTAAGCTTGCGTACAATGTGACCATTTAAATCGGACAGGTAAATATCATACCCCGCATATACTGGCCAGATATATTTATTGCCATATTTGCTTCTGTCGGGTATAGGAGGACAAGTATCAGCAGCTTCATGAGTGGATGCATAAACAATGTGCTTATTGTCTTTCATAAAAAATCCGCAAGTGGTTCGGCCTTTACCGGAACTGATCATTTTATAAGAAAATTTTTCTCCCTTTTTTGGAACTTTTCCAATGAAGATCTGGTCGCATGGAACACCATCTTTGGGTGCGGTTCGCTGAAACACAATATATTTTCCATCAAAGCTCCAGTAAGCTTCTGCATTGTCTGCCCCGAACGTAAGTTGCCTCAGATTTTTAAAGTGCGTTTCTTCAGGGTAATGAAGTGTGTCGGACTGTGCACATAAAAAATTAACGATACAAAATAAAAATGTAAACAGTAAAGTAAATTTCATACAATAGTATTGCATCAAAAATATAGAGGAGAAAGTGGAATGAAGTCAAATCTATGTCATATGCGGAAACCGATATTAACTTTAAAGATGCATCATTGGTTGATCCTGATCTTATTTTCCATTTGTTTAATATCCTGCAAGGATAATGAATCGTCTGATAACGATCTGCTTTCGGAGCCACCTTATACACAGCTTACTGATAGTATAAGAAGATTTCCAGCCCAATCGGACCTCTATTACAGACGAGGTGCACTCTTGTACAGCAACAATAATATGAAAGAAGCGGAGTCAGATCTCCGGAAGGCCTGGACGCTCGAACCTGATGAAGAACATGCGCTGAGTTTAACCACCATCCTGAGGCAAAGAAATACAGATTCTGCATTGCAATTCCTTAAAGAAGCATCAGCAAAACTTCCATCCAGTATCGCCATCCGTATTGGTATGGCAAGAGCCTACCAGCAAAAAAATCAACCCGACAGTGCACTGGTATTGTGTGATGAAGTGATTGCACATTATCCTGGCGAACTGGATGCTCTTCTTCTGAAGGCAGACATTTTACAACAAACTAAACATGAAGCTGAATCTTTAGCCACACTTGAAAAAGCATATACTTATTCGCCGGGAGATCCTGAACTCGTTCACACACTTGCATTCCGTTATGCTGAAAGTAAAAATCCAAAGACACTGGCACTTTCCGATTCATTGATTCATGCTGACCTCGAAAACAGGCATGCAGAACCGTATTATTTTAAAGGAGTTTATTACGCTAACCTGGGAAAATATAAGGAAGCGATCAACCAGTTCGATGAAGCAATCAGGCATGACTTCAATTTTCTTGAAGCATATCTCAACAAAGGCATTGCCTATTACGATCAGAAAAAATATAAGGATGCCATCACTACTTTTCAACTGGCTATCCGGGTAGATCCTTCTTTTGCAGATGCATTCTACTGGCTTGGAAAAACCCAGGAAGCTATGGGTGATAAGGAGGAAGCAAAAACCAATTATCTCAAAGCTTTCGGACTTGACAAGTCAATGACAGAAGCAAAAGAAGCGTCAGATAGACTTTGATAGATACTTTAGGATAGAATCAAGTTTATTGCGGTACCAATCCGTATTTCTTTTGACAAGAATGATCCAAATCCCTAATCCCCAATCCTTCATTATCTATTCCCTTAACTTGCGCAAAATTTCCTACATGCCCCTGGTTGCTCCATCACTTCTTGCTTCCAATTTTTTACGACTTGAAGAAGAATGTAAAATGCTCAATGAAAGTGATGCCGATTTTTTTCATCTTGATGTGATGGATGGAAGGTTTGTTCCTAATATTTCCTTTGGTCTTCCGGTAATTGAACAGATCAGGAAAACAACAAAGAAAACGTGTGATGTTCACCTGATGATACTGGAACCGGAAAAATTTGCAGAGGCTTTCAAAGCTGCAGGAGCAGACATTCTTTCTGTTCATATCGAAGTATGTCCGCATCTGCACAGGAATATACAGCAGATCAAATCACTTGGAATGAAAGCCGGTGTTGCAATCAATCCACATACACCTGTCTCTTTGTTACAGGACATACTCGCCGATATTGACCTTGTTTGCATGATGAGCGTGAACCCTGGTTTTGGGGGGCAGTCTTTTATTCCCCATTCACTGGAAAAAATCAGGCAGTTGAGAAAAATGATCGATGAAAGAAATCTTTCAGTGAAAATTGAAGTAGATGGAGGTGTTACACTTGAAAATGCAGCTTCCATCGTGCAGGCCGGGGCAGATGTTCTTGTAGCAGGAAATACTGTTTTTAAATCTGCAGATCCGAAAAAGACGATTCAACAACTCAAGAGTTTGAAGTAATTGAACAGAGTTTCACTGTGTTACTCTGTGGCTCCATATTTCCGTGGTTCAGGAAATCATCGGGTATAGTACTTTTGCCTCATGAAGGACCTGTTCTCCTCACACGCCAAATCTTACTCCGCATACAGGCCAACATATCCTCCGGAATTATTTGAATACATCCTTCAGTTTGTAAGCGAAAGAAAATATGTATGGGATTGTGCAACCGGCAATGGACAGGCTGCTGTTACACTGGCCGGGTACTTTGATCATGTAGATGCAACAGACATCAGTGAACAACAGATAAATAATGCAGTGCCCGCAAAAAATATCCACTATTATGTTTGTCCTGCTGAACACACGCCCTTTTCAGATAACCGTTTTGACCTGATCACTATAGCACAGGCGTATCACTGGATCAGCTGGAAAAAATTTTATGATGAAGCCACACGCACGGCAAAGAATGGTGGCGTGGTAGCCGCATGGACGTATAGTCTTTTTTCAACTGATGATCCCGCACTCAATCATCTGATTGACCGGTTTTACTATGAAATAGTAGCTCCTTACTGGGATGCTGAAAGAAAATATGTTGATGAAGGTTATGCAAGCGTAGAATTTGATTTCAAACCACTGCCGGTAAAGAATTTTTACATTAAAGTCAAATGGTCACGTGAACAGTTTACAGGATACCTGAACAGCTGGTCTGCTGTGCAACACTATATTAAAAAGAATCACAAATCTCCAATGGAGCAGATACTTCCTGAACTGGAAACGCTGTGGCCGTCCAATGAATCAAAACATTTTCGCTTCCCTGTTTTTCTCAGGCTGGGAAGAATTGAAAAATAGTACCTGTTATAATTTGAATATGATGATGAATCTGTAAAACTGTGATTATTTTTAAGCCTATGTTAAACCGGCGCTATGTAATCCTGTTCATTATTCTTCTGTCAGGATACGTATGTTTTGCGCAAAAGAAAACAGCAACAGTCAGCGGCCGTGTGATTGACGAAAACGAAAATCCTATTTCACATGTTTCAATTGTCATCCTTGGACAATTAAAGGGCACCATGACGGACGATTCAGGTAGCTTCCGGATTATTGTTCCTGCCGACAAGGCATTTGCACTTGTTTTTTCGATTACAGGTTACAAAAGCACACAACATATTTTCCTTCTTAACCAGGGAGAAAGTGAGTCCTTAACAGTTAGACTCGAACCTTCAGCAACTGCCATGGAGGAAGTAATCATTCACGACCAGAGAGAGCGCACAGAAACAGGTTTGATTCGCCCCAATCCAAAATCAGTTATTAATCTTCCCTCTCCTGTTATGGGAGTGGAAGGTTTGCTGAAAATTTTTGTCGGTTCAAATAATGAACTCACATCTCAATACAATGTTCGCGGCGGCAGCTATGATGAGAACCTTATTTATGTAAACGATTTTGAAATCTTCAGGCCTTACCTGGTGAGGAGTGGGCAGCAGGAAGGTCTTAGTTTTATTAATCCCGAACTGGTGAGAAACATCAGTTTTTATAATGGTGGATTCCAGGCAAAGTACGGCGACAAAATGAGTTCGGTCCTCGATATCCAGTACAATACTCCAAGGAGATCAGGCGGATCAGCATATGTAAGTCTTCTCGAACAGGGTTTACACCTCGAAGGTACCAGCAAAAACAAAAAATTTTCCTACCTAGCTGGTGTACGCAACAGAACCAACAGGAGCCTACTTAAAAGCCAGGAAACAGAAGGAAGTTATATTCCATCTTCATCAGATCTTCAGATGCTCCTTGGCTACCAGGCAGGCACAAAATGGAATTTTGAATTTCTGGGTAATATCTCGCAGACAAAATTTACACTGATTCCAAAATTCAGCCAGCTTACCTCGAGTGTTTTCACTCCGTATTTTACTTCTAACCTTGGAGTTGATATTTATTTTGATGGAAGGGAAATAGATTCCTATTCAACAGCAATGGCAGGATTTTCAGCAACCTGGCAGAAAACTAAAAAATTCAAACTGAAATGGCTGATTTCGCGTTTTGAAAATAATGAGCATGAAAATGTTGATATAGCAGGAGCCTACCTTTTCGGTGACAGGGACTTTGATAAAAGCAGTTCATCATTTGGTTTGATTGTTAATCCGCTTGGAGCAGGTGTAAATCTTAATTATGCAAGGAATTACCTCAATCTTGTTGATTATAATTTCAGCCTGAAAGGAAACCTGATAACAAAAAAACATCTTTTGCAATGGGGTGCAGGATACGACCTTACAAAAATAGATGACAGGCTCCATGAATGGGAGTACCAGGATTCAGCCGGTTATTCACTTCCATTTAATCCCGATTTATTACAATTGAACAAAGTAATCGGTTCAGATGCTCATTTGAACATCAACAAACTTTCTGGTTATGTTCAGGATAATATGGCATTCAGCCATCATGGGAATTCCTTTACATTGCAAACAGGCATTCGTTTCAATTATAATGACCTCAATCATGAATTTTTTGTAGCACCAAGGGTAAGTGCGTCATGGAAACCAGCATGGAAGAGAGATATTATTTTCCGGCTTGCAACCGGCGCATATCACCAGCCTCCTTTTTACCGCGAACTACGCAGGTATGATGGAACATTAAATACTAATGTTAAATCACAGCGAAGCTGGCAGGGTGTAGCAGGCATTGATTATAATTTTACTGGTGGCAATCGTCCATTGAGATTTACCACTGAGGCTTATTACAAATACATGGATCGTGTGGTGCCTTATGATATCGATAATGTTAGAATCAGGTATTTTGGTGAAAACAGTGCAAGAGCATATGCTGCTGGTATTGAATTCCGGCTATTTGGTGAACTGGTTAAAGATGCGGAAAGCTGGATCAGCATGGGCTTCATGAAAACCGAAGAAAACCTGCAGAATGATTTTTACCAGGAGTATACACTTGATTCACTGAACCAGCCTGTTGATAGTACAACTGTTGAAGGAGGCTGGTTCAGAAGACCTACCGACAGGTTGCTCACCTTTGGAATGTTTTTCCAGGATTATCTTTCTACCAATAAAAATTTCAAGGTTTACCTCAGTTTGCTTTATGGATCAAATCTTCCTTATAATATACCCGGGAATATCAAATACAGGAATGCACTAACCATTCCACCATACATCAGAGCCGATATTGGATTTAGTGCGCTGCTTTTAGATTCAGAAAAATCAAACCGGAGAAGCCACTCGCCTTTTCGCAATTTCAATAATATCTGGGCAAGTCTTGAAATTTTTAACCTCATTGACAGACCCAATACTATTTCCTACATGCTGATAAAGGATTTCCAGAATAATATTTTTACCATGCCCAACCGGCTTACTCCAAGGCTGGTGAATTTTAAAATTGTAGCGAGGTGGTGAGGTATTCAGGAGTCGACAGTCTACAGTCCACAGTCGACAGACGTGTACTTATGAAATGAGATTTAATTAATGCAGAGTGGGCTGTCGTCTGTGGTCCGTGGTCTGTCGTCTGTCGTCTTCTTAATACCACTTATTATTCACCTTATCCCACGAAGTAATTCCGATTTTGAACTGCACAGGATTATGAAACTGGTTCGCTGCTGAACCCACAACATACACGCCGAATTTAAATTTTGTATCAGGATTGAAAGGCCATTTGAAAACACGTTCCACCCCCGCAAAGGCTTCCACATAACGTAGTTCACGTTCCGGTGCTATAAGGAAACCAGCACCTCCAACTTCACGAAGGCCGATTTTTTTAAACAGTGGAATTTTATTCAGCAGCGCACCATTGAACTCGTGTACATAATGTGCTTCATAAAAACGATGAAAAACCGGGAATGTTGAATCAAGTGCCTGGAAAGCTTCATTTGGATTGTTGAACAGGTATGGATCACCCATCCGCTGAAATTTATAATCCACAAGCCGCAGATCTCTTTTACTTAAAAAATCACCCGTTCGTATTGTATAATTTGAAATACCTGCAACCCCTAATTTAATCTGCTGTTCCATTCCAAATTCGAGGTAATCAAAATCTGTCTGGCTGTTAAAAAATGTTGGTACACCTTTTTTATATGAAACATAAAATGTTGGCCATACAGATCCGAGAATAATTTTTTCTTTTGGTTCACGTATGTATTTCTGCCAAGGTGTATACTGTAGTCTTATTCTTCCGTATAATGAATTGTAAGGCGCAAATGACGGTGCAATATTATTATCAAACAGGGGTGGCAAAATACTGTCTATTGCAGTATTGGTTTTATACGAGGCAACTGATTTCCGAAACGCTACATCCACATCTGTATAAAGAAATAATCCATTCACTAATTCAATTCCCTGACCTACACTCAGCGAATTATTCAGGTAAATATTACTGCGCTTCAGCATATTGATCCAC
>JBJMLW010000080.1:0-4125 GCA_045805105.1 Flavisolibacter sp.
AACAACACTCCAGGATTTAAAAAGCATTGCTGAAATAATCGGTGGTGATAAAGTTTCTGTTTCCGCAATTGCTACCGGTTACCAGAATCCGCATTTTGTTGATCCAAAACCGAGTTATATAATAAATTTAAGCCAGGCTGATCTTTTCGTTACAGTCGGTCTTGATCTTGAAACCGGCTGGTCGCCTCAATTGCTTTCCAGTTCACGGAACAACAAAATCCAGAAAGGATCAAACGGTTATGTGGATGCATCGGCCGGCGTTTCTTTGTACCAGGTTCCCAACGCAGCCAACCGGGCAGAAGGTGATATTCATATTTACGGTAATCCTCATTACTGGCTGGATCCGTTGAATGGAAAACAGATCGCAAGAAACATTGCGAACGGGTTGGAAAGAGTTGACCCTTCAAATAAAAATTATTATGAAACAAACCTCCTGGGTTTCAGTAAAGCTATCGACGCGAAATTAAGAGACTGGCAAAACAGGATGGCTCCTTACAGGGGCACAAAGATCATTGCTTATCACAACGAGTGGGTTTATTTTGAAAAAAGATTTGGTCTGGAGATCGTTGACTTCATGGAACCAAAACCGGGAATTCCTCCAACCCCTTCGCAATTGGTTAAGGTAATAAAGGAAATAAAAGCAAATAATATCAAGGTCATCATTTCATCACCCTATTTTACCACTTCTTCATCTGATGTGGTGACAAAGCAAACCGGCGCAAAGGCTATTATCCTTGCCACTTCCGTTGGAGCATTTGCTCCGATAAAAAACTATTTCGACCTGTTTGATTATAATGTTAACCAACTGGTGAATGCTTTAAAATAAAACTACTGATATGTTTGAAATGTTTCAATTGCCTTTCATGGTACAGGCTTTCATAGCCACACTTATTACCGGGGCATTATTATCTTACCTGGGTGTTCATGTGGTTGGAAGAGGAATTGTGTTTGTGGATCTTGCATTGGGACAAATATCTTCACTGGGAGTTGCATTTGCAGCTTTCATTGGAACAGGATTGACATCTATCCCCCTGATATTTACCCTGGTTGGAGCGCTGCTGATGTCCTTTATAAGTATTAGTGATAAACGTTTGAAGCAAGAGGCGATCATTGGTATTTTGTATGCTTTTGCTTCTGCACTAACAGTGCTATTCATTTCAAAAACGCCTCATGGTGATTCGGACATTCAGGAGGTTTTGTTTGGCAACATTTTATCCTACAATCTTCATAAGGACGAGCATCATTCTCTTATCTGGAACATACTAAGGAACGACATGGTGATTGTATTCGTAATTATTGCTTTGCTGCAGTTCGTATTTTTCAAAAAGTTTTTTGGGTTGACAAAATCATTTGAAAATGGGGAAAACCATCTTGTGGGGATTTTTAACATCTGGAATTTTCTTTTTTACATTTCCATTGGTCTGGCTATAGTTTTTGCGGTACGCGTAACAGGCGTGATACCCGTTTTTTCCTTTCTTATCATTCCAGCGGTGTCGGCAATCATGCTGACAAAAAACAATGTTGCTGTTTTTATTATTGCTTTTGTAATAAGTGTCCTGGGCAGTTTTTTCGGCCTGCTGTTTTGTTATAAAAATGATTTCCCAGCCGGCGCATCGATCGTTGCCATACTGGGGGGATTATTCATTATTGCATCCATCTATAAGCTATTAAGTCTTTTATTTGTGAAAAGGGCAGATAAAGTGAAAGTCTGACCTGACAAAGCGAATTGAAGCAAAACTTCTTTCGCAGCTCATGCAGGTGCAGTCTTTTTTTGGAACGCAATCCCGATTGCATCGGGACGCAAGGGATAGCCAAGGGGCGCAAGGGAGAGATAATTTTCTTTTTTGCCCGTAAAAAATATTCGGAAGTGAAACAACAATCTAAATTGCGGCCCTTGCGTGTCCCGCTGAAATCGGAACTAGCCTTCCTGCCTTTCCTACGAAAAAAGATCTAAGAATTTTTACTATCGAAATGAAACAACAACCTAAGTTCCCCCTTCGGGGGACAGGGGGCCTTATCCCTTGCGTCCCGACGGTACCGTCGGGATTGCGATAGTTCATTAAATTGTCGGTCTAAGGAACTCTAAGGTTATGCATCCCGGTGGTTTCCTTTTATCCATCTTAACTTTTGCTACTGTCGGTTTGCCTATATCTTTATCGCTAATCACAATACCCTCTTGCTATATGTTTTCATTGTTACATTTATTTTCAATACCTGTGGGAAGATTATCGTTTTTACTTTTATTCATTACCGTTTGTTGCCCTGCAAGTTTGTTTTCCCAAGAAAAGTTTACACTTAGTGGCACCATCCGTTCCGCTAAGACCGGTGAAACAATTATTGGTGTTAACATAAGTGTTGCAGGCTTAACGGCAGCTACCAGCAGTAACGAGTATGGATTCTATTCACTTACTCTTCCGAAGGGGAATTATACTATTCAGTTTTCAGCAATTGGTTTAAAAACAAAACAGGTTGAAGTGGACCTGGAAAAGGACACACAGTTCTCACCAGGCATGGAAGAGGGATCAAAGGAGCTGGAAACAATTTCGGTTACGGCAAGTGCAACGGGCACCAACCGCAGATCGCCGCAAATGAGTATGGAGCGGATCAATGTACAATCTGTACGTCACGTACCTGTAATTTTTGGTGAACGCGACATCTTAAAGACCATGCAGCTGTTGCCCGGTGTAAAAAGTGCAGGTGAAGGAAATAGCGGTTTTTATGTTCGTGGAGGAACAATCGATCAGAATCTAATTTTACTAGACGAGGCACCGGTATACAACCCTTCTCACTTACTGGGATTTTTTTCCACCTTTAACTCTGATGCCATCAAAAATGTCACACTTTACAAAGGTGCAATGCCAGCACAATATGGCGGCAGGCTTTCTTCTGTAGTAGACATTAAAATGAATGATGGCAACAACCAGGACTATGATGTAAGTGGTGGTATTGGTTTGATCGCCTCACGCCTGATGGTGGAAGGACCTTTGCAAAAAAATCGTTCTTCTTTTTTAGTATCAGGTCGCAGAACTTATGCTGACCTCTTCCTTCACTGGTTTGGTGATTCTTCTATCCGCAAAGCACATCTGTATTTCTATGATCTTAATACAAAACTCAATTTCCAATTGGGTAAAAAAGACCAGCTTTTTCTTTCCGGGTATTTCGGAAGGGATGTGTTGAGCCAGGAAGAACTGGCTGGTATTGACTGGGGCAATGCCACCGGTACCCTCAGATGGAATCATATTTTTAATGAACGACTTTTCTCAAACACCTCACTTATTTTCAGCAACTATGATTACGAGATCATTACCAACACGGAAGCAACGGACTACCATATACGCTCACGCATTCGCGACTGGAATTTAAAGGAAGAAGCGCAGTTTTTTGCCAATACGCGTAATACACTCACTTTCGGGGTAAATGCTATTTATCACACCATTACACCAGGTGAGATTTCTGTAGGTAACGGAACACAGGCTGTAACTGAAGAACTGCAGGACCGTTATTCTCTTGAAAATGCGTTGTATGCGAGCAATACCTGGAGAATTTCAGATAAGTGGGGTCTTACTTATGGATTAAGACTCTCTGCATTTTCCATTTTAGGTGAAGGTGATTATTACAATATTGACGGGAATGGCGAGGTTACTGACACCTTGCATTACAGCCGTGGGGAAATTGTAAAAACCTATTTCAATCCTGAGCCGAGAATAGCTGCCAGTTACCAGCTAAATGATAACACTGCACTGAAACTCTCTTATACCCGTAATGTGCAGAACCTGCACCTGGTTTCCAATTCCACATCTTCTTCGCCAACCGATAAGTGGGTGGCCAGCACCAATATCATCAAACCAGAGTTGGCAGATCAAATTGCGGTGGGTTATTATAAATCGCTTAGGGATCCCCGTTATGAATTGAATGTCGAAGCGTATTTCAAAACCATGCAGAATGTGATCGATTACCGCAATGGTGCACAGATATTTACCAATGAACCGATTGAAAGCCAATTGCTGTTTGGAAAGGGAAGAGCCTACGGTATAGAATGGCAATTAAAAAAGAAATCAGGCCGGTTGACCGGTTGGATCAGTTATACACTTTCGAAAACAGAACGTCTCATAGATGGGATTAATA
>JBJMLW010000081.1:0-10998 GCA_045805105.1 Flavisolibacter sp.
TACACCGTGTCCTGGTGTCTCTGCACGAAAAAAGAATAACTCTTTATCTAATTTTTCTTTTAGCTCTTAGCCCAACGGAAATAGCTCAATTGGTTATTCTCTGCGTCTTCTGCGCCTCTGCGCGAAAAAAAACCCCGCAATTGCGGGGTTTCATTTATTTGTATTGAGGAACAATTCCATTAGCCAGTTCCACCATTTTGCGGACACCGTCATCAGGAAGATTTCCCCGCTTGAATTCTGCAAGAACTTCAGGTAGTTTGTTATCCATCTCCATAAGGAAATGCTCTTCGAATGCCTTTACCTTGCTCACAGAAACCTGTCTTAATAAACCCTGTGTTCCCAGATAAATAATCGCAACCTGTTTCTCTACCGGCACAGGAGAATACTGGGGCTGTTTTAATATTTCAACATTTCTTGCTCCCTTATCAATTACTGATTTTGTTGCTGCATCCAGGTCACCACCGAATTTGGAAAAAGCTTCCAGCTCACGGTAAAGTGCCTGGTCAAGCTTGAGTGTTCCTGCCACTTTCTTCATCGACTTGATCTGTGCATTACCACCCACACGGCTTACAGAAATACCTACATTGATAGCAGGACGTATACCTGCATTAAACAGGTTACCCTCGAGGAAGATCTGTCCGTCGGTAATTGAAATTACGTTTGTAGGAATATAAGCTGATACATCACCAGCCTGTGTTTCAATTATGGGAAGGGCGGTAAGTGAACCACCACCTTTCACAAGGTGACGAATACTTTCAGGAAGGTCATTCATCTGTTTTGCCACTGCATCATTTGAAATCACCTTTGCTGCTCTTTCAAGCAAACGGCTATGCAGGTAAAACACATCACCCGGATATGCTTCACGTCCTGGTGGGCGTCGAAGCAGCAGTGATACTTCTCTATATGCTACTGCCTGTTTTGACAGATCATCATAAATGATCAATGCTGGTCTACCGGTATCGCGGAAAAATTCACCAATGGCCGCTCCGGCAAAAGGTGCGTAGAACTGAAGCGGAGCAGGATCAGATGCAGATGCGGCAACAATGGTTGTGTATTCCATGGCGCCTGCATCCTGCAATGTTTTCATAACACCTGCAATAGTCGATGCTTTCTGCCCGATAGCAACGTAAATACAATAAACAGGTTTGCCTGCTGCATAAAATTCTTTCTGGTTGATGATGGTATCAATACAGATGGCCGACTTACCTGTCTGGCGGTCGCCAATCACAAGTTCACGCTGTCCGCGCCCGATCGGGATCATGGCATCAATTGCCTTGATACCTGTCTGAAGCGGTTCTTTTACCGGTTCACGAAAGATTACACCAGGTGCTTTTCTTTCAAGAGGCATTTCATAACGTTCGCCTGCAATCGGACCTCTTCCATCAATTGGCTCACCGAGTGTATTCACTACGCGGCCAACCAAACCTTCACCAACTCTTATAGAGGCAATCTTTCCTGTGCGGCGCACTTTTGCACCTTCCTGCAGGTTCCCGGTTTCTCCCATCAACACTGCACCCACATTATCTTCTTCCAGGTTGAGTGCAATACCCTGCACACCATTTTCAAATTCCACCAATTCTCCGGCACGAACATTTCCTAGTCCGTACACCCGCGCAATACCATCTCCGATCTGAAGAACCGTTCCAACTTCCTCCAGGTCTGCACTGGCATCAAAACCACTCAGCTGCTGGCGAAGTATAGCACTTATTTCATCTGGTTTTATTTCTGGCATATGTTACTATTATGATTAGTTATTAAATTATAGTTTAGTCGACAGTCCACAGTCGACAGAACAATTCAATTATAAACGACCAGCTGAGGACTGTGGTCTGTCGTCTGTCGTCTTCTCCTCACCTCACCTTATAAATAAAATCATTATTCTCAAATTGTCTCGCAATGTTTTTAAGATCATACGAGATACTCGCGTCAATCAGTTTGTCGCCCGCCTGCAAAACAAAACCTCCGATGATAGACGGATCGACAATTTCTTCCAGTTCGATGTTTTCCATATCGCTGGTTTTCTTCACCTGCGCGATAATTGATTTTTTTACACTTTCGCTTACCGCCATTGCTGTGGTAAGTTTTACAGAATATATCTTCTTCTCTTTTTTATACTGTTCAATGAATGAATGAATCACTTCAGGTAAAACTATTTCCCTGTGCTTATTCATCAGAAGAGTAGTGAATGAAATCGTGATGTCTGAAATCTTCCCTTTCGTAACTGCATTGATGGCTTTGATCTTCATATCTGCCTTCACAACAGGACTTTTCAGCAGTTGATTGAATTCACGACTGCCTTTGATAAGTTCCTGGAGGAATAGCATATCCTTATACACTTTTTCCAGCTGGCCTTTTTCAATGGCCAGGTCAAGTATTGATTTTGCGTATCTGGATGCGACTCTGGGGTTAAGCATTGTTCAAGCTTTGAGTTGTGAGCTTCGGGCTATGAGCATGAGCGTGAAATCTCGAAGCTCGCAGCGTTAGCGCGAAACATTTTAATTCAGTTTCACTTCTTCAACTAATCCTTTAATATGTTTTTCCTGTGCTTCCTGTGTTGACAGTTCCCTACGAAGCACCTTTTCAGTTACCTCGATGACGAGTTTACCGATTTCATTTTTCACTTCGGTGATCGCAGCCATTTTCTGAACATTGATCTGCTGCTGCGCTTCCGTAATGATCTTATTCGCTTCCACCTTTGCCTGATCCTTTGCTTCATTGATGATCCTGTCCTTGGTTTCACGTGCTTCTTTCAGCATCATGCCTCTTTCTTCCCGTGCCTTTGCAAGCAGGTCTTCATTTTCACTTTTCAACTGGGCCATTTCTGCCCTTACCCTTTCAGCAGTTTCCAATGAACCCGCAATATTTTTTTCACGTTTATCCAATGAATCCAGGATTGGTTTCCATGCCATTTTTCTGAGAATGAGAAATACAATCAGGAAAGCAAGCAATGTCCAGAATATCAAACCAAACGACGGCGTTAATAGTTCCATACTTAGATGTTTAAATACGTGTTTATTAAATTTGTTGTTGTTCTTCCTTGTTCTATCGTCTATGGTCAATGGGCTTTATCAAAACTGCATCCTCCGCCCTGTGCTTTGGATGCAGTTTGAAAATTTACACGAACATAGCCAGGATACCTGCGATTACCGCGAAGAGGGCAACACCCTCGATCAGTGCGGCAGTCAGGATCATGTTGGCGCGAATGTCGTTAACAGCTTCGGGCTGGCGGGCAATGGACTCCACTGCGCCCCGTCCGATCTGACCGATACCGATACCGGCTCCGATCGCTGCAAGACCCGCACCAATTGCTCCACCAGCATTGGCGAAAGCTACTGTGCTCAACAAAATGGTTAATAAACTCATGTTTCTACTTTTATATTGAATGATAAAAAACTAATAGTCCGCGGTCCACAGAACTTTCACAACAGAAATGGCTCTCTACTTCCATAGACCACCATCTGTCGACTGTGGTCTGTAGTCTGTCGACCTCCCTACACGATTACTTTATCCTCATGATGATCCACATCATCGTGGCTTCCTTCAAATGCCTGCCCTATAAATACAGCAGTCAGGTTAGTGAAAATATATGCCTGAAGGAAAGCAACCAGTATCTCGATAAAATAAATAAATACAGTAAATGCAATGGAGATCGGAGAAAATCCCCAACCCACTGCATTATTCAGATTTCCAAAGATGAAAATGAGTGATATCAGACAGATGATGATAATATGCCCGGCAATCATATTGGCAAAAAGACGCACAATCAATGCAATGGGCTTGGTAAATATTCCGAGTATCTCAACCGGGATCATGATAAACTTTACACCCAGTGGAACAGGCGGCCATATAATATGCAGCCAGTAGTGTTTGTTTGTGCTGATAAGAATGGCAATGAATGAAATTATACCAAGCACAAGAGTGAATGCAATATTCCCTGTAACGTTTGCGGTTCCGGGAATCAGGCCGATCAGGTTCAGGAAAAGAATGAAAAAGAAAGTTGTCAGCAGGTAAGGCATGTATCGTTTGTACCGATGTCCAAGGTTTGGACGGGCCACTTCATCACGGGTGAAAGTAACGAGTGGTTCAATCAGGTTCTGCATTCCTTTCGGTGCTGTAGTTATTCCTTGGCCGGTTGCATACCTTCTTGCAACAGAAAGCAGAATCCATACCAGCAGGATCATTGCAATTAGCATCTGCACTACATTGCGTGTAAGCGACAGGTCATACACATTTGCATTTTTGTCGGGTAAATCCCTGCTGTCAACAGCAATGATGCTTTCATTCTGAAGCGCTTTAATATCTTCATCAGAATAACCATGTGTGAGAAGTGATTTCTTGTATTCTTCAGTCACGAGCCTGAAACCATCGTACTCGTGTTCACCATGATGGAATTTTCCTGAACTAAAAAAATGGAAACCACCGCGCTCAGGAACATAAAGAATTACAGGAAGGTTGATACCATAATGTTGTCCGTGATAACTGAAGAAATGGAACTGGTGTGCATCCAGAACGTGTCCGAAAATGACTTCATTCGCATCGAATTTCTTTTTGCCTTCATCATCTATTTTCTGCTCAGATTCATTATCAATATGCTTGTCAGCATGTTCCTGTTTTTGAGCTGAACAGTTGATACAAAATGTGGTGAAAGCCGCTACCAATAAGCATTTGACACGTCTGCCGATCATACCTTTCCTGAAATTTGCCGCAAAGATAAGGGACGACCGCCGAAAATGCCGGCTAATTTGGATATTATGAATCAAAAAAAAGCCGCATTTTGGTGCGGCTTTAAGAGAATAATTATTTAGAAAATTTTGTAGTACCTGATGTTGATTTCATTAAACTGACCGCCCTGGGAAATTTTTGTATAGATGAGTCCAATTCCCTGTGCATAATACATATTCCAGGTGAGTCCTTCATCCACATATGGGCTTCCCAAAGTGCTGATCTGCGATTTGAAAGTAACCTGGTTAACATGTGTAAATGTCTTTCCGTTAACCGTAACGGTAGCACTTGCATTGGTCATTGTAAATGCATACCTGAGCTTTACCGTCTGACTGTTTAATGAACCCGAAAATTCCTGCGAATTCCATGTTGCACCTGTGGCAGCTCCTTCTTTAAGGAAAAGTATATCACCAACAACATTATTGTCAAATGTCATCAGGCTATAATAATCAGCATAAGTATATTCCAGGTAATCATTGCCGCTTTTCCTGTAGAAAGATGAATCCTTATTTCCTGTACCGTCATCATTTTCAAAAACCTTGTAAGGATTTGCAGCTATCGTTACAGTTCCAACAATGGTTCGTTTAATTGTATCTCCTGGTGCTGTGGGGTCTTCATAACTCCACCAGCTGTTGCCGGTTAAAATAAAATGATCTCCTGTAGGCGGGGGATTAGGGTTAGGAGTAGATTCAACTGATACAATGAAAGAACATGTACCGGACCCAACAAGAAGCGTAAAAGTCTGGTCGCCGGAAGAAGTGGGTGTACCAGAACCATTTAAAGTAATGGTTTGAACACCTGCCGTAGTAAAGGTTCCGGCACCGGAAAAATAAAAACCTGCTACTGCTCCGGTATTTACTGTCCAGGAACCAGGTGTAGCCACATTTACTTCAATGGAAACCTGGTTGGAAGAAGTTAATGCTGTAGCGAGCGAATAGGTACCGGAAATATTTGCATTACTGCACGTACTGCCACTTCCTGAAAGTGTAAAAACGGCTGTACCGCCACTTCCGGGTCCGGTTGGTTGATTGGTTTCAAAACTTGCTTCCTTCTGACATGAAATCAGCAGGGCAGAACTTAAAAGGAACAATAGTGTATTTACAGAGCGGATCATATGCACATTTAAATAGGCCAAACTACGATTTAATATTATTCGAAATTCAAATAACGAATTAGTGTAATTAAGACAGACTAAGGACTTTTTTTTCGAACTGCATTTCATACAGCTTGCTATAAAACCCTCCCTGTTGCAAAAGCTCACGATGAGTACCCGTTTCCCTGATCTCACCTTTATCAAGAACAATGATCTGGTCGGCACGCTGAATAGTAGACAAACGGTGCGCGATCACAATCGATGTTCTTCCAGCTATCAATGTATTAATAGCTTTTTCTATCATATGTTCACTTTCTGTATCCACAGATGAAGTGGCTTCATCAAGAACAAGAACAGCCGGACGGTATAGTAATGCCCTGATAAAGGAAAGTAATTGTCTTTGTCCAACAGAAAGTGTTGCGCCTCTTTCCATCACGTTATAATCATATCCACCGGGAAGACGCAGGATGAATTCGTGCATTCCAATGAGCTTTGCCGCCTCTATCACCCTTTCTCCTGGTATCAACGGATTCCTAAGCGTGATATTGTCCATAACTGATCCGCTGAAAAGAAAAACATCCTGTAGTACTACTCCAATGTTTTTCCTTAGTGCATCAAGCTGCCACTGATCAAGTGGAACATCATCTACCTTAATAGATCCTTTGTTTACTTCATACAACC
This sequence comes from Flavisolibacter sp., assembly GCA_045805105.1. Classification (GTDB taxonomy): domain Bacteria; phylum Bacteroidota; class Bacteroidia; order Chitinophagales; family Chitinophagaceae; genus Flavisolibacter. The sequence continues at coordinate 6,497 of JBJMLW010000081.1, forward strand.
GGTTAAGCAGACTGATAATGGTAGTCTTTCCGCTTCCCGTGTGTCCAACAATGGCAATCGTCTGACCGGGCTTAACAGAAAAATTGATGTTTTTCAAAACAGGATTTTCCGGATCGTACCCGAACCATACATGTTCGAAATCTACTTTGCCCAGTACTTTCTCCGGCGCGAAATGTCCCTTTTGTATGATGTAGTCATTATTATCAAGCACTTTGAATACACGTTCGCTTGCGATCATACCCATCTGGAGAACGTTGAATTTATCAGCAATAACCCTGAGGGGCCTGAAGATCAGGTTCAGGTATAATATAAAGGATGTAATGACTGCAGGATTATTGCTTTTTATTACAACGAGTCCCATTGCAAGTGCGAGAACAATTTCCACGATCGGAAAAAAAACGGAATAGGCAAAAATTGCATGGATATTGGCATTCCTGTGTTCCTGGTTAATGGAACGAAACTTTTCAAATTCTTTTTTTTCTGCTGCAAATGCCTGAACAATGTACATTCCTGTTATATGTTCCTGTACAAATGCATTCAGGTGCGCGACTGCATTTCTTACGCGGTGAAAAGATTTATTGACACTTTCCTTGAAAAAATAAGTGGCTACGATGATCACAGGAAAAGGAATCAGGCATATCAGTGTCAGTTTCCAGTCGGTATAAAACATTACACCCAGCACACATAGTATTGAAAGAAGATCCGCAATGATCGGAATCAGTCCGTCGGCAAAAATATCATTGATGCGTTCAATATCATCTATGGTGCGCGTTGTAAGTGTGCCTACGGGTGTACGATCGAACTGGCGAAGGTTAAGATGAAGAACCTTTCCAAAAATTTTTATACGCATGTCTTTCACAACTGCCTGTCCCAGCCATGAAGTGATATACGAAAAATAAAAACGAAGACCTGTTTCAAGAATCAGGAAACCGATTTGTATGATGGTTATATAAATCAGCCAGTCGAAATTTCTTCCGGCGATATATTTTCCAACAGTAACCTGGATCAGGAGCGGGCGCACTGGTGTAAATGCAGCGAGTACAACGGCCAGTACAATGGAACCAACAAATTTTGCACGGTAAGGCCGGGTGAACTGTAGTACCCTTCTTAAAAGCAAAACGTCAAAAAATTTCTTCTTGTCTTTACTGCTCAATTGTAAAACATTTAGTGCCGCAGGTTCAGAGTGCCAAGAGCAGCAAATCAAGGCTATTCTTCTTCACCCATCGAACTGTTATAAGCCTTGATAAAGATAACACCGAGGTTTTTATAAGGAGGAATGTAGTCTTCAAATCCTTCGATCTTTCCGGCTTTTGTTTTGAATTCATTCCAGAAAGGTATCCAGTCGATATTATTGCCATTGCGGAGTTTTTCATTCAGGAGATCCATGAATGGCTGGTTAATATTCAGCTTCCCGGTTTGCTTTGAAGCAATGATGTGGGCGTCTGATGAATGTTTCAACACATCATGAATCAGGTTATATCCACCACATGAACCCAGGAAAACAATTTTTGCAGAAGCTGGTATCTGTTCAATCGTATAAGGCGCATAATAACTGTGTCCGCGATGAACGATCACTGTTGGATGAATGCCATTAGCAGCAAGATAACTATCAAGCGCTTCCTGTGCCTTATCAATTGCTCCCGATTCTTCATCAAGAGGTTTGTTGGCATAGATCACAATGGGCTTACCCTTGGTTGATGAAAATGAAATCCAGTTTTTATTATCGTCTGTTTTTTTCCAGTTTCCATTGGCGAAGTGTGGTACAAACCCACTGTAATTCATCTTGCCATCCTTGTCGCCGTAAAAAAATACCTGCATCACCACTTTTCCGGAGCTGTCATCAGCCAGTGCATTGTATCCAACCTGGTAAACTGGAGGTATGCCGAATTCCGATGAAAGATCAATCTTCTTTGTACTGTCTGCAGACAGGAAAAGTTTGTAAAGCAGATTGTAGATGACCATACCTCTTTTATTATTATCCCGCACATTACGATCGAGATTAAGCTTTACATTTTTCAGCATGTCATCTGCAACGGGCTTGATGGTTTCAGCTATGCTTGCATAGGAATCCGCAACATCCACACCATCTTCAAGACCAGAAGATTTTTCCAGCCCATTTACAAAAGCCGTCATTAAAGTTTGCGCTTTATCCTTATCCGGAAAACTTGCCATAAAATCGCTGAGGGTATTATAACCCGCGGCCATCTTAATAAATTTTTTAAACCGGTCGAAGCTCACAGACATCAGCAACGAATCACCCCTGTTGCCGATCTTTTGCATCATCAGCGGATAAATTCCTTTTACATAGCTCGATGTATACAGGTCCTGCTCACCTGCAATAATGAGATAATACAATTCCTGCGGATTGAGCTGCTGAAGAATCTGAAACCTTACAGCATCAGGTTTTTCATGAAGTGCATTGATCTCCTTTATAAAATAAAGCCTGGCCTTTCTTTGAAGCATGGTATCCAGTACACCTATGCTGATAATTTTTTCACCTTTCAATGAACGTTTCACGTAATCCATCCTTGTTTTTACAAGGAGCTGATAATATTTGGCTTCATCGTCCTTAACCGCATTGATGTCATCAAAGGTTTGTGTTCCATTGGTAAGATTATCAAGGAAGGGGAAATACAGCTGGCCGCTTCCCCCGCTTTTTGCCATTTTTGAAACAGCCTGGATAAACGGATCATCAATATGCCTGATGGCATAACCCAGCCGGTTGTCGGCTGATGCGAAATCATATAATTTTTTTGGATACCTGTATCCTGCAACCCTGATCAGGCTATCACGAAAAGGAACATCCGGATTTTCATTCAGCCGGACAAACACCTGGTCGGGATAAAGCATGCAATATTTCCGGAATGAACTGTTTTTGGAAGCGATGTATCCCTGGTTGTCTGAAAAGGCTCCGCTAAGAAGCACCAGTCTGCCCACATCATAGGAAGCCTGGTCTACCACCTGTTCAATACTTTGCCGGCTGATATCTTTTTTCATCGCCTGTTCATATGCATCCAGTGCTGCAGGAAAATGTGAAGCATTAAACTGCCGGCTCCGGAACAGGGAAGTAAAATTTTTCAGGATCTTTTCAATACCCGACAGGTAAGCTTTTTTCTTCTGGTCGCCCAGTGATGTATCACTTTCTATTTCACACTGAAGCTGGTCGACTTTCCTGGTGATTGCCTGGGTGATGAAATAATTCAGATCCTCGTTATTGCCTGCCTTAAAATCCATGTCGGCCCGGCCATCAGCTTTCAGTGTATTTTTTTGTTCACGGTCAATCCGGTCATGCCATAGTACCCGGCCAATAGGTGGTTTGCAGCCCTGGTCTGTCAGCACCTGTGAATATGAAACCGAAGTTTGGGCAAAGGAGTAACAGCCAACGAATAGAAGCAGGCTCTTCAAAAGTAATCGTAAGGTTAGACGCATGGGCCACATAATACGCAAATGTAATACCGGGGAACTTAACCCTTCGTTAATGAAGACAGGGCTGAGGTTCATTAAGTTGCAATAGGGAGATGACAAGATAATGCGTGAAACGTGAAACGGCAAACGTGAAAGGGCAACGTGATACGTCAATCGTCAATCGTGAATCGTGAATGGACCAGTCATTAAGTTTGGGCAACCGTTAGAATGGTTTAATAAATAGAAAGGTCACATTGACCATTGACGATTCACGATTGACGATATTATTTTATCATTAACTCTTCATTCCAAAAGAGGCAATCCTGCTTTTCTTGTACGTTTGCTCAAATCGAATCAATGGATCCAATGCAGCGGAAGGTGTTGATAGCTGATGATGAACCCGACATTATTGAAATCCTGAAGTACAATCTCGAAAAGGAAGGTTACCAGGTTTACACAGCTAAAGATGGAGATGAGGCTTTGCATAAAGCCAGGCAGATGCAGCCCGACCTGATCGTGCTCGACATGATGATGCCGAGAAAAAACGGAATTGAAGTTTGCGAGCTGCTAAGGGCACAACCGGCATTCACGGAAACACTTATAATGTTTCTTACGGCACTGAGCGATGAGGCAACCCAGCTGAAGGGATTCAGTACCGGTGCAGATGATTATGTAAGCAAGCCGGTAAGTACCAGCGTTTTTGTTAGTAAAGTAAACGCACTCTTCCGACGGATCAATAAACCACACAGCCACATTATTACGGTTGACAGCCTTGTAATTGATCCGGAAAAATTTATCATTGAATACCAGGGTAGAGAAATTACGCTCGCAAAAAAAGAATTTGAGCTTCTTTATCTTCTCGCATCAAAACCCGGAAAAGTTTTTTTGCGGAATGAAATCCTTAGCCAGGTGTGGGGTAATGATGTAATTGTAGGAGACAGAACCATAGACGTTCACATCCGTAAGATCAGGCAGAAAATTGGTGTTGATTGTATCACTACGGTGAAGGGGGTGGGATATAAGTTTGAACTGTGATTAAGTTAGAGGGCTGCCAGCTACAAGCTGCAGCTACGAGCTGTGAGCTGCGAGCTAAAAAA
>JBJMLW010000082.1:0-3183 GCA_045805105.1 Flavisolibacter sp.
GATATTGAAATTATTCACGAACGATTCAAACAAAACAAATTAAATGATACAACCAGATTCCAATGGTCTTTACCACCCGGCCAATGAGGATGAGATTATTGAGCTTGTTCAATATGCAAGACTCAATAGACTGGAAGTGAGAGTAAGAGGAGCTGCGCAGTCTGTCAGGAACAGCATATTCGCTGATGGATACAAAGGAAATAATCCGACGGCAACAGTGAATATCAATATTATGTTAGACCAGATGCGTGTAGTTACATTTACCGACAACGCTCCAATAGTAGTTGTGCAGGCAGGATGCAACCTGGGCTTTGATCCATTTGACCCTTCTAATACGTCGACAGAAACAAATGGATTATACTTTCAGTTACTCAACAAAGGACTTGCTATTCCAAATGTATCTGATGCCATTCATCAGACGGTTGGAGGATATATGAGTACTTCTTCCTCTGGTGGAACGATGACCCATTCTTTTCTTGATGCTATTTTATCGATACGAATGATTGATGGAACTGGTAACTTAAGAGTATTCAACCGACCGATACCGGATAATCCAGATAGTGATTTTTATGCAGCCGGAGTATCGTTAGGTTTATTGGGAATCATCACCGAGGTTACCTTACAATGTATTCCTTCATTTAATGTCATAGGTCAGCAGGCCATCACACCTGACACTGCAACATCATTTGATTTTTTCGGTGCTGGATCGTCATCGAAACCATCGCTGGAAAATTATCTGGCGACAACAGAATTTACAAGACTGATCTGGTGGCCATTTCCAAGTGTGAAGAGAGTATTTACATGGCAGGCCCGAACCATGCAGGCTTCCGATTATAATAATCAGACCGGCACTCCAACAGATTTTCATCCACAGCCATACCGCGATGCATTTTATCCTTCTATACTTCCTCAGGGCTTACCCGCAATTCCTAAAGAAATCGTAGAAACAGCAACGGAACTGATCGTAAGCGCTTTGTTTACTGCCATCGGAACCTGGCCTAAAGTGTTAACTGATCTACTCGGAAACAAAACTGTTATAGATGGAAAAGAGATTGACACAAGCATCCTTGTTAATACAGTGGAACTCGCGTGGCCGATTTTGTTGCCCCATATCTTAAATGTTTTTGCTCCCTGCGATGGCAATAACCCACCACAAAAGTTTTGGGATAACTGGGTAAGTGGTTTGGCGAATGACACAAATGAATACAGCAACAACCTCCTTCCCTCTCATCGCACAGAATTCTGGATCCCGGTTGAACAGACATCACAGGTAATGACAATTCTTCAATCTTTTTACCAGGATGTCTTATTGCCAAAAGGCGATAGTAAAAACAGGAATTATGCAAATGCATGTTATGTAGTAGAAATTCTTTCAGCAAAAAATAATCCCTTCTGGTTAAGTCCGGCATACGATCAGGATTCGTTTCGTCTTTGTATTTATTCACTGAAACAAAATGATGAAGATGTCAGGGCATTCTTTCACCAGTTCTGGGAATATTTCAGAACGAATAAAATCAGTTACCGGATGCACTGGGGATATTATTTACCAGAGCCTGCGAGTCCGGAAGCAGCCTATAATGCTGCACATTATCCCAGGTTGGCACAATTCGAAACCCTCAGAAATAATATGGATCCAGACAATATTTTCCTTACAACATATTGGCAGCAACAACTAAATATTGCGCAACCTATACCTGAAGAAACATGGCCTCATTAACGGTAATTGCAAAAGATAATGTAGCGCATACCGGGCGATCGCGGCTTATATTCCGCGCAAAAAGACTATGGTCCTCTATTATCAATATTGGTGTTGATGCACACATGTCGGCATGGGAAACAAATCGGATCCGCTTACTAAATGGGATTTGCACAATGGGAGCAATTGCACAATCCTGGTATGTCTTCTCCTATACTGCTCCGGGTGAAAGATGGATCTTCTGGGAAGCTTTTCAATCTGCTGTTTTTTATTTGCTTATTATTATTCTTAACTATTTGAGGAAACACAATTTCGCCTGTCATCTTTTTTGCATTTACAATATCATCAACTATAGCTGGATGGCATTTTCACATGGTGCGGTCGATGGATCAGAATATTTCTTACTTCCAAGTGGAATGGCAGCCATGCTGTTTTTTAAGAACCTCAGAGTTATCATCAGTTATTTTGTACTGAACCTCGCTTTTTTCTGGTTGTGTAAATATAGTTTTTCAGCTACGCGCCCTCTCATCGTACTTCCGTTCAACACTTACATACCAAATCAAACAATATTATTCATCATCACATTTCTTGTTGTCTATTATTTTAAATCGGAAAACTTCAGGCAGGAAACGCTATTGTATAATCAGAACCTGAGTCTTGCAGAAGAAAAGCTTAAATCCGAAAAACTATTGCTCAACATTCTTCCAAATGAAACAGCTGAAGAATTAAAAGCAACTGGTACAGCAAAGACAAAATATTTCGAGAAAGTAACTGTGATGTTTACGGACTTTCACGATTTCACGCCGATATCGGAAAAAATGGACCCTGAAGAACTTGTTGCGGAAATCAATTACTATTTCAGTTCTTTCGATGATATCATTTCAAAACATGAGATCGAAAAGATTAAAACCATTGGTGATTCCTATATGTGTGCTGGCGGGCTACCGAACAAAAACAATACCCATGCAACTGATACCGTAAATGCGGCTTTGGAAATAATGAAATTCATGGAAGAAACAAAAGCTCAAAAGCAAAAACTCAACCGGCCCTGGTTTGATGTAAGAATTGGAATTCATACTGGTCCTATCGTTGCCGGTATTGTAGGTACCCGGAAATTTGCTTATGATATCTGGGGAGATACAGTAAACATGGCTTCACGTATGGAAAGTAGTGGCGAAGTGGGAAAGATCAATATCTCCGGAGCCACCTATGAATTTATAAAGGATGAATTTACCTGCACATACCGTGGAAAGATAAACGCAAAGAATAAGGGGATGATCGATATGTACTTCGTGGAGTAGTAAGGAGTGAGCAATGCAACACGTGAATCGTCAATCGTCAATCGTGAATGAGGACCTTACCCCACTGCTCACTCCTCAGACTTCACTGCTTATTGACGATTCATGATTCAGGTTTTTGAACTCCTGATGCAATAAATTTTAAGAATTCATTGGCTGTCGATTTAAAAACATTATTCTCTATCTTTA
>JBJMLW010000083.1:0-2302 GCA_045805105.1 Flavisolibacter sp.
AACCTGCTTTTTTCATTTGGGCTGCAACCGATGTTTTGGACGCTGATAATCCAAGTAAACTATCACTTGTACTCCAGTCCAGTGGTTCATGTAAACCAACTTCAGTTCTTGAAGGATATTGTCCTGTCATATAAGCCACTCTTGTAGGAGTACATACAGGCGCAGCCGCATAAGCATTGGTAAAAAGTATGCCCTGGGAGGCAAGCTTATCAAGTTGCGGTGTGTTGTAATCTTTACGGCCATAACAGCTGAGATCAGCATAGCCGAGATCATCAGTCATTATATAAATAATATTAGGCCGGCCTCCGGCATTCTGAGCCTCAGTGGAGATGGAAATAAAAACCAATATGACGAATTGGAATAATGAACGAACAGAAGAAAGCATGGCAGTTAGTTTACAGGAAAGTTATATACTTTCCTTCTGTTAATACTCGCTGTATACTTGCATTGGCTCCGTGGGTCAATGTATCTTTGCAAAATGGCTGAAACGGCTATATTAAAGGGCAAAAACATTAAAAATATCCGGCAGCTGAGCCTGCATGACCTGGAAAATTTTTTCGAAACAATAGGAGAAAAAAAATTCCGTGCTCACCAAGTATGGGAATGGTTATGGAAAAAGCATGCGCTTTCTTTTGCAGACATGACCAACATCAGTAAGGAGCTTCGCCAGAAACTAGGCGATAACTTTACATTGCCCGCACTTTCTGTTGATGCAACACAACATAGTTCTGATGGCACATTGAAGTCAAGATTCCGCACACACGAAGGACATCTTTGCGAAGGAGTACTGATTCCAACGGAAAACCGCTATACAGCTTGTGTTTCTTCCCAGATCGGTTGCTCACTGAGCTGCAAATTCTGTGCAACGGGCTATATTGACAGGAAGAGAAACCTCGACTTTGATGAGATCTATGACGAAGTAGTGCTTATTAATGCTCAGAGTGAAAAAGTATATGGTAAAAAACTGAGCAACATCGTTTTTATGGGAATGGGCGAACCCCTTCTTAATTATAAAAATGTTTTAAAGGCAATTGAAAGGATCAGCGCGGAAGATGGCCTGTCTATGAGCCCAAAAAGAATTACTGTTTCTACAGCTGGTGTAGCAAAGCAGATCAGGCAGCTGGGTGATGATAAAGTACGGTTTAAACTGGCACTTTCGCTTCATGCGGCGAATGATAAAAAACGTAATGAGATCATGCCGATCAATGAAAGCAACAACCTCAAAGCGATTATTGATGCATTGAATCATTTTTACCGCCAGACAAAGAATGAAATAACACTTGAATATATTTTATTCAACAACTTTAACGACAGTAAACAGGATGCAGATGACCTGATAAAAATTTACCGGCAGGTTCCCGCTGACCTGGTAAATATTATTGAATACAACCCCATCGATTTTGCGCGTTTTGAAAAACCTTCTGAAGAAAAAGTGGAGCAGTTCATGAATTATCTTGCCAAACATAAGGTGAATGCGCGCCTCCGCCGCAGCCGCGGAAAGGATATTGATGCCGCGTGCGGGCAGTTAGCGAATAAGAATTAGACGATAGACAATGGACCATAGACCATGGAAGGTTGCCGCAAGAACAGGATTTTTTTAAACATCTATTATTTTTTATAATTTTTAATGTTACCGGCCCAGTCTATGAATCATGCTTTATGCTCCATGGTCTATGGTCTATTGTCCATGGTCCATGGTCCATCGTCTCTCCCTCTTTTAACCCTAATTAACTAGGATTAATGTTCTCGCTTTAAACCTCTTCTCTCAAACCGGGTCTATTAACCCGTCACTAAATAGACAATAATTATGAAAAAAATACTTACAGGAGCATTAGCATTTATGCTGTTCGCAGTTTCAGCTCAGGCACAGACAAGAGATACCATCCACAGACATAAAGGTGGTCACGAAATGATGGCAAACGAGCTCAATCTTACAGAACAACAGAAAGCTTCATTGAAATCCATCCATGAATCAGAGCGCAATGAAATGAAAAGCCTCAAAACAACTTCACTTACTGAAGAACAACAAAAAGCAAAAAGACAGGAACTACACAAAAAATACAGCGAGCAGGTACAGGCCATTTATACCCCGGAACAAAAGGAGCAGCTGAATAAAATGAAAGCTGAATGGAAAGCCAATGGAAAAAAAGGAAAGGGAAAAAATGGTAACCAGAAGCCTGAAGGCCGCAAAGGTGAAAATGGGTTCAAAAAAGGAAATGATTTCTCCGCGCAGCTGAACCTGACAGCTGACCAGAAAGCAAAAATGGAGCAGTTAAGAAATAATTCTAAAACTGAAATGACA
>JBJMLW010000084.1:0-2877 GCA_045805105.1 Flavisolibacter sp.
AAGCTGCGAAGCTGCATAAACCATGGAAGCAATATCCCTTGCTTCCATGATTCTTTCACGGGGGATGCCGCTACCGCTCCAGGAATCGGTATACACAGCACCGGGAATGACAGCCGTTACCTTGATGCCATGTTGCTGAAGTTCTTTTCTCAGGTTACGCGTGAACCCTAACAAAGCAAATTTGCTTATGCTGTATGCTCCGCCATTTGGATAAGCTGCCATGCTGGCAATGGAACAGATAGTAAAAATATGCCCGCTTTTTTGCGCAATCATTGATGGTAAAAGAGTACGTGTTGTATGATATGCACTGAACAGGTTAACATCCATCATTGTTTCAAGGGCGCCGTCGGGTTCATCTGAAATGTTTCCCTGGATAAAAGTACCTGCATTATTTACAAGCACATCTACATTTCCTGCAGTATTCAATACCCATTCACCGAACATTTGTGCCTGGGATTTTTTTCCAAGGTCCAAAGCCTTGCCATCAATTGTTATATCCGGATAAGTTGCCTGTAACTCATTGATCGTATCGAAGAGAACAGATTCATTTCGCGAGGTAAGATATAAGTCATAACCATGCAAAGCAAAAATTTCAGCAATGGCGCGACCAATTCCCCTTGACGCGCCGGTTATGACAGCATTCATATTGTTACATTATTTTTACAGCCCTCAGCGAAGGTAATCGAGAAAAAACCATTGACCATGCCTAAGCAGATAACTATAGCTCGAACCCACTATGGTCTATAGTCTATGGTCTATAGTCTAAATTTGAACTGTGAAATATAAACATCTCTTCTTCGACCTTGATCACACCCTATGGGATTTCGATGCCAATGCGCGGGCTACACTTCAACAGCTTCATATTGATCTGAAGCTGGTGGACAAAGGTGTCCATGATTTTGAACTGTTTCACAAAAATTACCTGCAGCATAACGATAAGTTATGGGCGCGTTACAGAAATGGTTACATCAGGCAGGAGGAATTGCGGTTGAAGCGCATGTGGCTCACCCTTCTTGATTTCAGGATTACTGATGAAGCACTGGCAAGACAATTAAGTGAACTTTTTTTGCAGCTGTTGCCGGCACGTTCCATTCTTTTTCCTGATACAACAGAAGTTTTGCAGTATCTGACCGATAAAGGATATCAGCTACACCTGATTACAAATGGCTTTGAAGAAACACAACATAGTAAACTAAAAAATTCAGGACTCGATATTTTTTTCAGGGAAGTGGTTACATCAGAATGTTCCAACAGCTTAAAACCACAAAAAGAAATTTTCCAGTATGCTCTTGATAAAACAGGAGCTACAGTTAAAGAAAGCATTATGATCGGTGACAGCCTCGAGGTGGATATTCTTGGCGCTATGAATATTGGAATGGACCAGGTACATGTAAATTATAACAACACCGAACAGGATCTTATACCTACTTACACGGTAAAGTCACTTAAAGAAATGAAGAATATTTTTTAAAAAGCCCCCGTACGGAGGCTTAAATCAATCACGCTGCTGCGGAAGCGAGGCAACAGTGTTTTTTGTAAGGACACTCCTGCCTGACTGGTTCCTTTTTTGTTTTTTTCGTGCTGGTTCCGAGTACTGTTGCAGTTACCCCGGCAGTGGTTAATAAACCAACAGCAGCAATCAGTAAATATTTTTTCATTTGAAGGAATTATACTTTAAGGTAAGATTTTTTAAACGCAATCATCACCATCTTCCAAGAACGGTAACACCGCCTTTTACTTTCTGATTAATCTTTACTTCAATTTTCGCGTCGAGAGGAAGTAGAAGGTCAACCCGCGAACCAAATTTAATAAAACCCATTTCAGTTCCCTGCACTACCTGGTCTCCGGGCTTAAGGTAGTTTACTATTCTCTTCGCAAGCGCACCGGCAATCTGCTTTACAAGCATTTCTTTATTGTGCTGTCTGTATACAACTGAATGTCTTTCATTTTCAACAGACGATTTTGGATGCCATGCAACGAGGTATTTACCTGGATGATACTGGCTATATAACACCTCACCACTCACCGGGTTTCTATTTACATGAACATTCAGCGGACTCATGAAAATAGACAACTGAAGACGGCGGTCTTTAAAATATTCATCTGCATTCACTTCTTCAATTACAACCACAGTGCCATCACACGGTGCCACAATTACTTCTTCTCCGCTTGTATACTCCCTGTTTGGTATCCTGAAAAAGGAAAGAATAAAAACCAGTAAGCCCATTACGGCCACGGCTGTAATCCATCCAATGATTGGATAGCGGGGCATGATTAATAGAACAGTTAACAGAATCAAAACCGCTACTATTACCGTGCTGATGAGAATCGTTTGATTTCCTTCCTTGTGTAATCGCATTCGTGCAAAATTAGTTGTTTCACGCAAAGACACAAATCCCGGTAGCTATCATAACAAAGACACAGAAGCAGTTAACCAAATCTCAAAAAATCATTACACTTATGATTTTCTGTTCGCCTTCATTTGAAATCATTGTGTTTAGGTATGGTCCGCTGACTGTGGCCGGTCGTCCGTTGACTGACGACTATTCACTTTCTTTGTACCATGACCGACCTTCAACCGATGCGGGTATTTTTTAAGTCAGGCAATACTCTTTCATATGAGTTTCGCAGGAATCAGCTGCACCGCCTGAAAAAATCTATACTGGATCACGAAAAAGAGCTTTATCATGCACTGTATAGTGATCTGAAAAAAAGCAGGGAGGAAAGCTGGGTAACAGAAGTAGGTTTTGTAATCGCAGAAATTAATCATACCCTGAGAAAGCTGAAAAAATGGATGGTTCCGGAAAAAGCTGCAACTAATCTTTTAAATTTTCCCAGTAAAAGTTTTATTTATAAAGAACCGCTTGGTGTTGTTCT
>JBJMLW010000085.1:0-5094 GCA_045805105.1 Flavisolibacter sp.
AATAAACCTTTTCGCCACACAGGTTACAATAATTGCCCGAAAAACCATTCCCGCAATTCAGACAGATATTCTGTGCAGCGTCCATAGGGTAAAATAATAAATACTGAATTATTTTCCACGGAATTTTTGAATTCAACAATCTGTTATTGTAAAATCTTAATTAAGGATGCAATAGAGATGACCAGTTATATTTCCTTAAACAATGGCAGCCGGATTGTGGTTACTGATCCTCAGATAAGAAAGTATGTCTTCGAGGATAGTACGATCATTGCTCAGGCGGGGAACCTTATGTTGTCCACCAAGCTTGCCCTTGCTTTGAAGCCATTTACTGAATGAATGTTGAGGTACGGATTTTACAATTGGTCTGCGCAAAGCAATATCCTTATAACGTTTTGCTTCATAATCGCTGTTGATCGACTTCAGCGCGTTATCAAGTTCGTTTATAAAATGATCGATGTTTTCAGGAAGCTTTTCAAATTCAATCAGCCATTCATGTGCGCCGTTGCTTTTGTCGGAAAAATATACCGGTGCTGCAGTGTAGTCTGTCACTACTGCGCCCGTTTGCCTGCTGACCATGGCTAAAGCCATATCCGTATTATCAACTATTACTTCTTCGCCAAATGCATTGATGTAATGTTTCAGTCGACCCGAAACTTTTATTCTGTATGGATTCAGGCAGGTAAACTGGATAGTATCTCCGAGTAAGTAGCGCCATAATCCTCCATTTGTTGTAATCACCGGAGCATAATTTTTTCCCATTTCAACTTCTTCAAGCTGTAATGTTACCGGATTGTCTGATCCATATTCAGAAGAGGGAAGGAATTCATAAAAGATCCCATGATCACACATCAGCAACATCCCTTCGCCATCAACATCATCCTGCGCAGCGAAAAATCCTTCAGATGCATTATACATTTCCAGGTAATTAAGCGGAGCGCCAATAAGTTTCTGAAACTGTTGTTTGTACGGAACAAAACTAACACCACCATGCAGGTACAATTCAAGACTTGGCCATATTTCAATTATGGAAGTCTTCCCGGTAATTTCAAGTATTCTTTTCAGCAAAACAATCAGCCATGTAGGAACACCTGCCATGGATGTTACATTTTCATAAATAGTAGATTGAGCAAGTTTTTCAATTTTACTTTCCCATTCATCCATCAGTGCAATGGAAAGATCCGGTGTGCGTAGCCATTTTCCCCAGAATGGTGAATTCTGCAGCACAACTGCACTCAGGTCACCATAATGAACTTCTTCATTAATGCTGTTAATCTGGTGACTTCCACCAATAACAAGTCCCTTTCCTGTAAGTAGTTCACTCTGCGGATGCGAAGCATAATAAAAACTCAGCACATCCTTGGATGCACGAAAATGATTTTCTTTCAGGCTTTCTTCACTAACAGGAATGAATTTGCTTTTATCACTTGTTGTTCCGCTGCTTTTTGCAAACCAGCTTATGGGTGTATTCCACAAAACATTTTCTTCACCCTTCATCATTCTTTCGATGTAAGGTTTGAGCGCATCATATTCATTGAGCGGAACATATTTTTTAAAATCTTTTACAGACTGGATCTGCCCAAAAAAATGTTCCCTTCCGAATTCAGTGTATTGACCTGCCGCAATAAGATCCTGCCAAACGATGAGTTGAGCAGTCACAGGATCATTCATCCATTGTTCAATGGACCAGAGGCGCAATCGTGCAAGCCTGGATATGGCAGGACTTAAAAGTTTCATGTGGACTTAGCAAGATAAGCAGAAGCAGTTAATTATTAGCAGTATGGGTGCCTGAAAGTGTTGCATCCTGGTAGTCTTTCAGAAAATCGATCAGGTTTTGCAGCGTACCTTTTCTTTGCATACCATCTGTAAGTAATATATCGATCCGGTGTTTAAAATTTTCGTCACCGGTATCTTCACTGAACTGCATGATTACCTGGAAAGTTTCTGTCATCTTCTTATTGTATTCTGCCAGCTGTTCATTGGACTGTTTCTGGTTGTTGGCACTCTTGGGAAGAAAACGTGTTTTATAACTTTCTGATTCTTCAAGTCTTGTAAGCTCATGAATGCCCCATTCAAGGCTTCTGATCATATTCTGAATGGTAGCGTGTTCCGGACTGCTGATTTCCTCGTAGAGGTAATCTTTCCGCTTCAATTCAAAATTACGGCCCAGGTAAAGCTTCTTCACCTGGTCATCAGCCGCCAGCTCATCGGCGGTACCATGCTTGAAAATTTTTCCTTCTATAAGAAGATAAGCCCTGTCGCAGATCGATAGCGTTTCGGTTACATTATGATCTGTAATAAGAATTCCGATATTCCTGAATTTCAGTTTCGCTACAATAGACTGGATATCTTCCACAGCAATCGGGTCAATACCTGCAAAAGGTTCATCAAGCAGGATGA
Organism: Flavisolibacter sp.; assembly: GCA_045805105.1. Taxonomy (GTDB): domain Bacteria; phylum Bacteroidota; class Bacteroidia; order Chitinophagales; family Chitinophagaceae; genus Flavisolibacter. Next base: position 2,398 of record JBJMLW010000085.1, read on the forward strand.
ATTTTGGATCAACAGCCAGTGCTCTTGCAATCTCAGTACGTCTGCGTTCACCCCCGCTCAATACATCACCTGGACTTTTCCGAACATGTTGTAAACGGAATTCATTCAGTAGCGTTTCAAGTTTTTCACGTTGTTCCCTGCGGGGCATCTCACGCATCTCCAGCACAGCAAGGATATTGTCTTCAACACTCAGCTTCCTGAAAACAGACGCTTCCTGTGGAAGATATCCAATACCCATCTGTGCTCTTTTAAACATCGGAAGCTTGGTAATGTTCTGATCATTCAGGTAAACTTCACCTTCATCAGGGCTTATCAGTCCCACAGTCATATAAAAGGTTGTGGTCTTGCCAGCACCATTGGGCCCGAGGAGGCCTACAATCTCACCCTGGTTTACTTCAATTGAAACATGATTGACCACCGAGCGGGCGCGGTATTTTTTTACAAGGTCTTTGGTATGGATAGAAACAGCCAAAAGAAATTTTGGTAAAAGTAACGGGAAACCACCTTGGATAATACTTTGACCAATGCTTTTGTATTTCGTTAACTGCTTGGTATGTTTGCACCCCATGAAAGTTATAGATCACATTAATCAGTCCGGTGGCAATCTGGTTTCATTTGAAATTCTTCCTCCTTTGAAAGGAAAAGGCATCAATGCATTGTGGGAACACCTCGATCCACTTATTGAATTCAAACCGGGTTTTATCAATGTTACCTATCACAGAAGTGAAAGCATGTTCAAGAAAAAACCTGACGGAACATTCGATAAGGTGGAAGTAAGAAAAAGACCGGGCACTGTTGGAATCTGCGCCGCGATCATGAACCGGTATAAAGTGGATGCGGTAGCGCACCTGATCTGCGGTGGTTTCAGCAGGCAGGAAACCGAAGATGCCCTCATTGACCTGAATTTTCTTGGAATTGATAATGTGCTTGTGTTACGTGGTGATGCACCTAAAAATGAAAGTGGCTTTGAACCGGAACCCGGAGGGCACCGTTATGCAATTGAGCTGATGCGGCAGGTGATCAACATGAATAATGGAATCTACATTGAAGAAGACCTGAAGAATGCAGTGAAAACCAATTTCTGTATCGGCGTTGCCGGGTATCCTGAAAAACATTTTGAGGCGCCCAATATGCAGACCGACCTGAATTATTTAAAGGCAAAGGTTGATGCAGGAGCAGAATATATTACAACACAGATGTTCTTCGATAATAGCAAATATTTTTCTTTTGTCAAAGCTTGTAAGGATGCCGGCATCCATGTGCCGGTTGTTCCGGGATTGAAACCAATCAGTACCAAAAAACAACTCACTGTCATTCCGCGCACTTTTCATGTTGACATTCCCGAAGACCTTTCTACAGAAATTCTGAAGTGTAAATCAGATGCTGACGTTGAAGTTGTAGGAACCGAATGGCTGATGCAGCAATCAAAGGAATTAAAAAAAGCAGGCGTTCCGGGATTGCATTACTATACACTTGGTAAGCCGCATATGATTGTGAAGGTGGTGGGATCGTTATGAGCTATGTTGAATGTTGCATGTTGTATGAATATGATGTATTGTGAATGAAATCCATTCAACATTTAACATACAAAATTCAACATAATCAGTACTTCCTATTCTTCACAATATCATCCACCACTTTCTCATTAACTCTTACCGGATATTTCTTCTTCAGTTCTTCCAGCCATGATTTTTCCAGTTGCGACTGGTAGTCGTTGATGACAAGACCGCGCGCTTCAGCAAAGCTCCTGTGTCCACCAGCAGGATATTCCTTCAGTATGAGTGCGAAAGATGCAGACTTGTCTCCCTGGTTTACAAGAGGTGAAGTAATTACATTTTTAGAAAGCTGTACGTTTCCGGGATTCGGGATTTGTGAAAGTTCAAAACGGCCGGAGTCCGCTGCAATTTTTTCACTGAAATTATTTGAGAGTGCACGCCAGTCAAAAGGAGATTTTTTCAGTTGTGCTGCAAAAACTTTCGCTGATGCAAGATCACTTGCATAAAAAATTACTGCATCTGCACTTTTTGTCCAGTTGTATTGACTCTGGTGTTTTTTATAGTAATCTGCCAGAGCAACACTATCAGTTTGTGCAGGACCCCAAACCTGCCGCTGCATGATTTCAAAGAAAAGATTCCCATCTCTGAATTCATTGATCTGTTGTCTGAATTCTTCATTAAAATTCTCCAGGTGATTCTGGTAATAATCAATTGCCATGGCATCAACAAATTCATCCCACACCTGCGGATAAGGCTTTACCCCGCTTCCGTCGCGCTTGAACCGGAAAGTTTGTGCAAAACTGATCCAATCAGTAGCGGTTATGTTTTTATCACCCAGCTTGAATAATGGTGTGGTATAAGTAATTGACTGATTCGGGAGGCCTTTAGCATAATTCATCACGCTATCACTAAAAGACCAAAGTTCAGCCTCATTAAATGGTGCTTTTTTATACCATCCTGCTTTTAATAATTTTTCAGCCATGGCAGTTTTCGCGAATTCCATACGGTCGCTTTGTTCCACTTTATTTTTTAGCAACTGCATTGACTTCTGATCATTTTTATTCCACGCAACTGCAGTACGGCTATTGCGTTTGATAATATGATAACCATAAGTCGTTTCAAATGGCTGACTGATGACACCATCTTTTGGAAGAGAATAGGCGACCTTTTCAAACTGCGGTTCATAATCGCCAATTCCAAA
>JBJMLW010000086.1:0-2226 GCA_045805105.1 Flavisolibacter sp.
ACATTGGTTCATAAAGAAAATGCCTTACTTTATATAAAAGATAAGGCATTATTTATGGCAGTAGTATTTGATTTTGAGGCTGGGAAAGGGTTTCACTTCACATCGGCTTTTGCAAATCGTTTTCGTTGTAAGATGCTCAATGACCGCGTACTCCTTCCCGAAATGCTGGGTGAGGGATTTATCCAGGAAGTGTACCTTGATAATGGATTGTCATTGTGCCTGCATCATTATACGTTAATGCAGAAATTTATCCTGAGACGTCATGCCACAGGATCAACAGATGTGTTGACAATGAAATTCGATGGCCGAAGAATGCCTGCCCGGTCGAAGGAATACACGAAAGAGTCATTGTTTACTACCGGCAAAGGTGCTGAAGTGGAATTTGGGACCAGTAATTTCTTTACGGAATTAACCATTCAGCCAAATGAGAAAATTAATTTCATAGTGATTGTTACTACCCGTCAGTCATTGTTAAATTTATTACAACTTCGGGAGAAGGCTTCTGTATTGGAAAACACCATCAGGAATAATCCTTCATTTTTATTTCATGAAGGAATGACTGGAGAAATGGAACAAGCGTTGAAACGGCTTAGCCTGATTAATGAAACCACAAAGCTGCCTGCATTGCTTTACCAGACTAGGGCGCAGGAGTTGATTTATTTTTTGTTTACCAGGCTTTTTTCACGGAAAACAGACGCTTCACTTTCCTTTAATCAGGAAGATGTAAAAAAAATATATCAGGTTCGGGCCAGCATTCTGGCTGATCTGAGTGTTCCTCCCCAATTGTCCGATTTGGCTAAAAATATTGGAATGAGCTCAACCAAAATGAAACAGCTATTCCGTCAAATTTTCGGAGACATCTGCTAAGAAATTTTTCTGTTTCCCAGGTAGGTTATAGAGTCGGCTTTTCTAACCTGAGCCATTTTGCCCGGTTATTTGAAAAGCATCATCAAATGAAACCCAAACGGTATAAGGATACGTTGGATTTTAAGGGGACTATTAACTGTTAGGAGGAGTAAAAAAAACGGTGATGTAGAAACGATTTGTTTTTTGACAACTCCTGCGTGTTTTTTGACAACACCGGCACGTTGAATGACATAACTGGCACGTTAAATGACAACACCGGCACGTTGGATGAGATAACGAGCACCATGGAACATCAAAACGATTTGTTTTCAACCAAAATCGATTTGCTTTCGAAAAAAAACAAACCGGTCAAAGTCAAAAACGAATCGGTAATACTTACGATCCTTTCATTTTGTAATGCTAAGGCGGTAAATCAAAATGCGAGACCTGAATAGCGCGATGTTGTGACCTAAAAATGAATAGCGCAGCTTCAAATTTGAATGCGTGAAGCATAAAATTGATTACAACATCCTACCGTTCAGGAAGCGGTTGAAAGATTAAATTATTTAAGAAAGCACGGCGAAACGCCTCATGCTTTTTCTTTCAGAAAAAGATTTACGGTTGAAGAAGCATTAGGGTTTATAGTTTGAGCTTTGGGTTTGGGGGGTGCTACCAGTTTACAACCCTTTTGCACCTCCCGGCTCCTTTTCCCTGGGATGCCGTGCTACCTTACGCATCCTGCGATGCAGGTAATACCGGTTTTATATCCACCACCGGTGTACCATCAATAGCTTCCAGCGGACCCACTTTTAATGTATTACCTTTTATTTCAAGTATGGTTACCCGGTGCAAGCCGAGCGGATTGGGCCTGTCGGGCGAACGGGTAGCAAAAACACCGGTTAACGGATTATTGAGATCGCTACGCGGATGCACTTTGAGTACATCACGTTTCGACTGGTGAAACCAGGTGATAACAATAATTTCATCACCCATCGCTAACCCATCCATGGCCGCTTTCGCATATTCAATTTCAATAAATGCATCGGGCGTTTCTTTGAACATTAATCTCGTAGGCCACGATATTTTGTTTAGACAGCAAAGGCAATATTATTTGGAAAACCTCCAATCTTGGAATTGACGGTGTAATTATCGAGAAGCTCACCGAAGAAAAAATATATGGAAGTGGGGAATGGGATCCGCCAGGTGGTTGGCGTGATTTTGTATTGTGATGAATGCCAACTTTGTGATCAAGCGGCTTCATTTTTCCTAAATTTCGTAAGGCTTACTTTTCGATGCTTCTTGAAAAACTTATTGAGATGACTTTCGTCTGAAAACCCAAATTCCTCCACGATCTCATTGATCCGGATATCGCTGAACATG
>JBJMLW010000087.1:0-13012 GCA_045805105.1 Flavisolibacter sp.
CCACAGAAGCTGTAAAGCCTATTATCCCCGTAACACCACCAGCTACAGTTGATACTACAAGACCAATCTTTGATTCCATTGCAGTTCTCGCAGCAGACCCAAGACTAAAGGGTTCAGGAATGAAAAGATTTCTTATTGGCGAAAACTATCGCAAAGAGTGGACACAACCGATCCATATCCGTGTACTCGACATGTCAAAGGAATTAGGAGGACTTACACCTACAAAACAGGGTGGTGGTAAACAAACCAAATCACTCAGGGTCGTAGACAGTTCAGGTAAAGAATGGGCACTAAGATCTGTTGTAAAAAATCCCGAAGCGGCTATTCCCGCCGATTTGCGACAGACTATTGTGAGAGATGTAGTTCAGGATGGCATCTCAGCATCCTATCCATATGGTGCCTTATCGATGGAAACATTTTCAAAAGCTGCCGGTATTCCTTATCTAAGGGACCGCCTTGTTTATCTTCCGGATGACCCGCGCCTTGACCGGTTCCGTGCTGATTTCAAAAAACAGATGGCCTTGATGGAAGAAAGAGAACCTGCTGGTGTGAAAAAAACAGATAACACTGACGAACTGGTTCTCAAGCTTGCAAAAGATTATGATGATCATGTTGACCAGAAAGCTGTATTGAAAGCAAGGCTTCTCGACAATTTTGTTATGGACCTGGACCGGCATGAAGGCCAGTGGTTGTGGGCAACACGTGATACCGGAAAGGGAAAGATATATTACCCGATTCCCAAAGACAGGGACCAGGTTTTTTATACAAACCAGGGTCTGTTACCGAGACTCGCGCGGAAACCATGGCTTGTTCCCGAATTGCAGGGTTTCAGGGCTAAAGCCATCAATATTAAAACTTTTAACCGTGCAGCAAGAAATTTCGACAGAACATTTCTTACTGAGCTCACACGGGAAGACTGGCACAAACAGGTTGATACATTTCTCACTAGTATGACTGATGAAGTAATTGAAAAAGCGCTTCACCAGCAGCCAGCTGAAATTCAACAGTACTCTGTAAACAGTATCATAAATACATTAAAGAAACGCAGACAGTATTTCGCCCGTGAAATGGACGATTACTATAAGTTCCTTTCACGCATTGTAACGATTGTTGGTACTAACCAGACGGACCAGTTTACCATTACAAAAAGTGGTGGCCAGGTACGTGTGGTCATTAATAAAATACGTAAAGATTCAACCATAGGATCTGTAACATACGATAGAACTTTCAACCCTGATGTAACAAAAGAATTATGGATTTTCGGATTGAATGATAATGACCGTTTCATTGTTGATGGAGGTAATTCGAGGATCAAGGTCAGGATCGTTGGCGGTTCAGGAAATGACAGTTTCGTAAACAATGGCGCCGGTAAAAAAGTATTGGCATACGATGCAAAATTTGAACAAAATACTTTCGGGGGAATGACAAGTTTCAGAAAAATTATATCACCCGATCCGCAGGTGAACAGGTATAGCCGGTTAAATTTTAAATACAATTATATCAAGCCGGGAGTTGCATTTGAATATAATATTGATGATGGTGTTTTTCTCGGTGCAGATGTTCAATATGTAAAACAGGGCTTCAGGAAAGAGCCTTACAGCATGCGGCATTATTTTATGGGTAGTTATGCAATTCTTACAGGATCGTTTCATTTCAAGTATGATGCTGATTTCATAAAAGTTTTTCGCAACAATGACATATTAATACGTAGCGATTTCCGTGCGCCCGTTAACGTAGCCAATTTCTTTGGTATAGGTAATAACACTGTAAATGAAAAAACAATTAATCAGTTAAGTTACTATCGTGCAAAATATGACATCAGCAATGTTTCAGTATACGTACGCAGACAACTCCAGTCATGGATGAGAATTAATTTTGGACCTAGTTTCCAGTATTTTTCACTCGATTCCGCAAAAAACGTTGGCAGATATGTGGATCAGCATTATGTGCCAATTAATGGAGGTAACAAATACGAAAGATTTGCTTACCTGGGCGGTGACCTCCGGCTGGATATCAATTCAAAAAATAATGAACAGATTCCAACACGTGGCTTTGTTCTCGATATGGGTGTAAGGCCTTTATATGGATTAAAGGAAGAAGCGCATAACATTGTCCAGACTAATATCGACATGCGTATTTATATGAGCCTGTATACACAAAAGAAACTTGTATTGGCTATGCGGTTTGGATGGGCCAAGAATTATGGCAAGTATGAATTTCCGCAGGCAATGTATCTTGGCCAGACAGACAATCTTCGGGGTTACCGCAAGCAGCGTTTCGCTGGCAGAAGTATGTTATTTAACAATACTGAACTCCGGATAAGATTATTCGATTTCAATACTTACCTCTTCCCAGGATCTTTTGGAATTAATGTGTTCAACGATATTGGACGTGTGTGGGCGGATAATGAAGATTCACAGAAATGGCATGACGGTTATGGTGGCGGTATATGGATCGCTCCGATAAAAAGGTTTGTGCTTGCACTTTCCATTGCCCATTCAGATGAGGAGAATTTCTTTCCGCGTCTCACCTTCGGATTCCAGTTTTAATCTGCTGTGGACTGTCGTCTGTGGACTGTCGACTATCAACTTACTTAAACCAAACATCTTCAACCCAAAAATCACAGCTACATCATTTCCTCAGCAACTGTTGCGATGTCACCTTTGATAATTCAACCTTGGGTGTTGCACTATTCTCGCTGCTAAGGTTTACATCCACACGTAATGCTTTCAGTCCGCTGATTCCCTGTGTATCTTCCAGTTCAAGATGTTCAATGTGTTCACCGAGAAGATTTTCACTTTGAAGGAATTCAATGTATTTCAGGTATTCATCAAGTTCCTTGTTCTGTGAATATACAATGGCTACTTTTCCTGGCTGCGTAAGTCTTTCATCACTGTCCTTGAGGTGAACTTTGTCGATCCGCTTCTTTACGATTTCATACCTGATATTGTACGCACCATCCACATCAAATTTTCTTTCTTTTCTCCTGAAACTTATTGAAAGCGGAATGGAATGTGCCAGGATAAGCTGTGTCGTTTGCATGGGAAGACTCAATCTTTTCTCCAGCATATTTGTTAAACGTGCTGCCTTTGCAAGTAATGTGAGCTGCCACAGCTTCAGGTTGCGGACATAAATCTCGTTAAATGGCTGGCGTGGCGACAAAGACTGTCCTACATAAATATTAAACTCAATGCCATCTGTAACGTATCGTTCAAAATAATGCGGGTATACTTCCTGTGCATCTCTTTGTTCCTGGTCTATAAACCGGTCGAGTACATCGTTGATTCGCGTGATGCTTTCTTCGTATTCTTTGCGATGATGATATAAAACACCCCTCTGCTGATCTAGTGCAGAAAAATATGTTCCTATAAGCTTTTTCAGTTCCGGTTTCAGATGACTAAGATTTTTAAATAGTGAATCAAGGTCATGCTGAAGGAATTCATATATCACGAGTTCATCATCCGACAAAAGGTTTTCCGATACAGAATGAATATACTTGTCTATACGATGAAGCGTTTCTTTCAGTAGTGGAAATTCAACTGTTTTAATTGCTTTCTGGCAAACATTTTTTGCAAGGTTGAGCTGTTCCATCAAATCGAGCTGTATGGAATTGTTTCTTTCTGTAGATGAATTCCTAACATCGATAGCTGAATACAAAGGATACACTTCATCGAAAGTAATCATAGGCATTTTAGCCAGTTCGCTTACTTCCCTGTGCTGTATATAATAAAAAGCAGCTTCAGTAAATTTCCATTCAACAGCAGGTTGAATGGCCGTAAAGTGTTCCTTGATCATCTTGTCGATCTGAAGCTCTATGGATTCACGGCTTTTTTCCAGAGCCAGCGTAAATAATTGTATGGCAGGATTAATACTGGTGAGATGATGATATTGTAATTCACCTGAATGAAGGCTCATTACTTCGAGTAACCCGATAAGGTCGCCATTGTCGCCCTTCATAGGACAAAGGATCAGGCTCTTGGCACCCTGTGCATAATAATATTTCAACAGAGGGTTATTCAGTGTGCTGGCTTCATTCAGAATTTCATAAAGCACCGGCTGTCCGTTATCATGAAAAATGCTCTGGCAGTCATCATTGATTTTGTCTTTCTGCAGAACTGCTTCTTCACTTTTGAAAAGAAGGCTGTTGCGGTAAAGGCTTTCTGTATGGAGGTAATAATCATTCATTTTAAAGAATGGTGTAATACCAATCTTTACATTCTTCAAACCAATCAGGCTTTGAACATGCTGTTGAAGGTTATCATAAACCGTGACATCAGAAAATGAGTTGATATTTAATAATGCAGTTTTAATTTCAATGATTACCTGGTCCTGTGTTACATCATTAACTTCTATCACAACCATTCCTTCAAACCTGAACTTTTCCAGCGGAAATGTAACCTGAAGTTCATCCGGATCAAGAGTTTGCTGTGGCGAAAAATCTTCAGGAACGGAATAACCTTCATTTTCATACGACACGTTTACGAACTGAGCATTTAATTTCAATTCATAATAATGTGTAAGACCATGACAGTCCTTCATGGCATGTACAGTGGTTGTGGTAGTAGGAGCTGTGTGTTTATAGAATTTTTTAAATATCAGGTTATAAGCCAGGCTCCTCGCTGCCCGCATGATATCATTTTTGGTACTGCTATCAGAAAAGTTTATTTCGCTTCCGCCATTTTTGAGAAACAGTTCTCTGAACCCCGGTGATGCATAAACAGTTTCAGATCTGAATGGAAAAGTTATAGAATAAATGCCCTGGTTAGAGGTGGTTGATGGAGGGAAGATGGTAGAAAGAAGCGATTCTACCAGCTCAGCGTCCTGTACAAGAGCCTGGGCATCAGACATAGGTTTAAGTAGGTCGGGCTTTGATTCAATTTCATTAATCAGCCCAAGGTATAGTTTCCGTGCACCTGGCTTTCCTTCAGCAACCATTTTTTTCAAAACGGCTACGAGAGGTTTAAGCGACAGAAGACTATTGAATTCGTGGCGGGTGTTCTGATCTTTACTCATGAATATAACTGGTTGGTCGGTAAAAGATAATGGCTATTATATGCAATTAGATAAATCAACCTCTGAGCCAAAAAAGCGGTCTCAGCTGGAATTAGTTCTTTAAAGATCAGAAATATCGGTTAACATGAATTCAACTTTCCTTTTCCAGCTGTTGTATTTCTTTTATTGACCCACAATTTGGCCTTTCATCCTGAATTCCATATGATTTTTCAAATTGAAAAATTGCCAAAAAATTAATTAAATCACTCCGGTGATTCCTGGATAATTTAAAAAGGTAGCGGGTTTATCCGGCAGTAGTGTGTTTTTTTCTGAGACTGTGGTAATATTTACACACAGGTTTCAATCCACATTCAGCGCATTTGGGTTTTCTCGCTACACAAACATAGCGTCCATGAAGAATCAGCCAGTGATGAAATTTATGAATCAGTTCCTTTGGAATATGAGAAACCAGTTGCATTTCTGTTTGAAGGGGGTTTTTCGCACCTATTGTCAGCCCGATCCGCGCCGAAACCCTGAAAACATGCGTATCAACAGCCATATTAGGTTGCTTGTCAATAACAGAAGTAATAACATTAGCTGTTTTTCTTCCTACCCCAGGCAATTGTACAAGTTCATCAACGGTCATTGGAATGATGCCTTTAAATTTTTCCATAACCATGCGAGCCATGCCCATCAGGTGCCGCGTTTTATTACCCGGAAAAGAAATGCTTTTGATAATAGCAAAAAGGTCATCGTAGGTAGCTTTCGACAGTGATGGAATATCTGGATACATACTGAAAAGACCTGGCGTGGTCAGATTCACTCTTTTGTCCGTGCACTGTGCCGATAGAATTACTGCTACAAGTAATTCATAGGTATTCGCGAAAATTAATTCGGTTTCAGCTTCCGGACGTGTAATTCGGAAATAATCAATAACAGCAGTAAAGCGTTCACTTTTTGTCATGGAGTCCAGGCCCTGGATGGCCTGCCGCAGGGTTGCGGTAAAAATACTGAATGACCGGAATGCTATTTGGTACCTGAAGAAATCTTTTCATCCTTCCGTGCATAAGCCAGAATGTTCAGAACAGTTTCTGTCCTTGGCGTTACAGTTAAGGCATTCAATCGTTCCCTGGAAGTTTTCAGTACCTCAAGTTTTTCCCTGAGGGTCCAGTCTTTATTCAACGCTTCTTCAATAGCAGCGGTAACTTCAGGTGAAGTTTCCTTATAAAGGTATAATATGAGATCCTCCGGGGAATAACTGTGCATACGGTGAAATGGCTTTAAATTAGGTAGTAGGTTCGTCGGATCTTAAACGTCTGCTATGGAAGTGTTATTGTATAAATTCCCTATTTATCTTCAGGAATCTCTACAATAAACAGGTCTTCGTTATCGCGTTTCATTAAATAATGCTCTCTTGCGTATTTTTCAAGAGCTGAGGCATTGAATTGCAGGTTTTTAGAAAAATTACGATTTTCTGCAATTTGTTGTGTGAAAAATTCCTTTGAGGATTCTATTCTTTTTAATTCTTTCCGCCTTTCCATTTGAGTAAACATATCATTCCTGTCGAAAAACAGCATCCAGATCACAAAACCCAGTGTAGCCAGGAAGAATTTATTACGTAAAAGGGAAATGAATTTCATTGGAGGTAAAAGTAAAAATTTAGTTCGGAGGCCCAAGTGAAGAAGAGAATATTTTTTGAGAAATGGGGAAAGGAATTCGGGAAAAGGAATTCGGATTGTAAAGTCTCCGTATTCCTTATTCCGAATTCCCTATTCCCCTCAAGCTTTGCCAAACTTCAACTTCTTCCCCGGATAAAAAGCCGATTCACCCAGGAGCTCTTCTATCCTCAGCAGTTGATTATATTTTGCCATGCGGTCTGTTCGCGATGCGGAACCCGTTTTGATTTGTCCACAATTAAGGGCAACGGCAAGGTCCGCGATCGTAGTATCTTCTGTTTCGCCACTTCTGTGGCTCATGATAGTATTATATCCATTATGCTGGGCGAGGGTAACAGCATTGATTGTTTCAGTAACTGTACCGATCTGGTTTACCTTAACCAGAAGGCCGTTGGCAATACTTTTATCAATTCCCTGCTGCAGCCGTTTAACATTTGTAACAAAAAGATCATCACCCACCAATTGAACTTTATCACCTACTGCTTCAGTAAGCATCTTCCACCCATCCCAGTCGTCTTCAGCCATTCCATCTTCTATTGAAGCGATGGGATATTGTTTTACCCAGTTGGCCCAGTACTTCACCAGTTCCTCGCTGCTCATGCTTTTACCATCGCTTTTATGAAAAACATATTTTCCTTTTTTATACAACTCACTGTTTGCTGCATCCATGGCAATAAAGATCTGCGAACCTGCCTTGTATCCAGCTGCTTCAATTGCCTTGAGCACTGTTTCAATTGCTTCTTCATTAGACCCGATATTAGGAGCAAAGCCTCCCTCATCACCCACATTCGTGCTGTATCCTTTTTTCTTTAATACCGATTTCAGTGCATGAAATATTTCAACACCCCAGCGCAAACCCTCACTGAAAGATGTTGCGCCAACCGGCATTACCATAAATTCCTGGAAGTCGATCTTATTGTCGGCATGTGCTCCTCCATTTAATATGTTCATCATTGGTACAGGAAGTGTCTTCGCATTGGTTCCTCCGATATAACGGAACAAAGGAAGGGCGGCTTCTTCAGCAGCTGCTTTAGCAATGGCCATACTAACAGCCAGCATGGCATTAGCTCCGAGCTTGCTTTTGTTTTCTGTTCCATCCAGCTGCACCATCAGTTCATCTATGCCTGTCTGGTCTGCGGCATCATATCCAACCAGTTCAGGTGCGATTATCTCGTTTACATTCGATACTGCCTTCAGAACACCTTTCCCTACATAAACTTTTTTATCATCGTCCCGCAATTCCACTGCCTCGTGTACACCTGTGCTGGCACCACTCGGAACAGCGGCACGGCCAACAGCTCCTTCATCTGTAATAACATCTACTTCTACTGTTGGATTTCCCCTGCTGTCAAGAATCTGTCTTGCGAAGATTTCTGCGATGTAACTCATTTGTTGGTTGATTATGTTTATTAAGCTGATTATGTTGATTGGTAACAACAATAACTATAGTTCGTTGCTGCTGGACGTCAGGCTCCTGAAAACCTCTTCCAGTGATTTGCTTTCGCTTTGCAAAGAAACGATGTTGAGATTACGCTGCAAAGCCAATTGAAGCAATTGCCTTCTTACAACTTCAGGCTCATCAGTTTCAATACTCCATCGTTGCGCGTCGGAGCGGTGAACATTTTTAATATTTGATAAGCTTCTTATGATATTTTCCTCAACAGCTTCTTTGAATTCAACCCGCACAATATTGCCGGCAGATTTTTTTTGAAGATCAACAAGTTTGTCGTCTGCAACAATGTTTCCCTTGTTGATGATGATCACACGGTCGCAAATGGCTTCCACCTCCTGTAAAATATGTGATGAGAAAAGAACCAGTTTATTTTTTCCCTGTTCCTTAATCACATTCCTGATTTCAATGATCTGGTTTGGATCAAGGCCACTCGTTGGTTCATCGAGTATTAAAACTTCAGGATCATGTAGCAACGCAGCAGCAAGTCCTACCCGCTGCTTGTAACCCTTCGATAGCTGTCCAACTTTTTTTCTGCGTTCCGGATCAAGCCCGGTGAGTGTGATTACCTGATCAACTTTTTGATTCTTATTTTTTACCTGGTGAACATCTGCTATAAAGCCGAGATATTCCCGAACAAACATGTCGTAATAAAGTGCATTGGATTCCGGCAGGTAACCGATCGTCTTTTTTGCTTGAAGAGGATTTTTTTTAACATCAATACCATTCACCTGGATATCGCCGACAGTGGGTTCGAGATATCCTGTTATCATTTTCATTGTGGTTGATTTTCCTGCCCCGTTTGGCCCGAGGAAACCAACGATCTCTCCCTGTTCTATGGAAAAAGAAATGTTGTCAACAGCTTTTTGTTCACCATAATTCCTGGTGAGGTTCTTTACGGTAATGGACATGGCGCAAGTTACGGAGAGAAGGCGGAAACGTGTATCGTGAATCGTGAATCGTCAATCGTGAATCGTCAATGCCTGGTGATTTACTGATTGGTGGTGATATTAAAGTTTCTTCCATTCACGATTGACGATTCACCATTTACGTATCATATTCTCCCTTCAATGCATAAGAACCAAATATCATCAGGCCGATAGCAATGGGTGTGAAAACTGTTATGATGATGATCCATGGTATAGGTTTCCCTATGTCTCCCCTGGCGCTTCCGATATTGATGGATGCAGCATAAATCAGGATCACAATAGATGCAAGTCCCGTGATCATCCACAGGATACCAAGAAATCGCTTAAGCTGGTTCATGAGTTTTTATTGAGATTAATTCAGTCTGAAACATTTTCATCTCTTTTATTAGTCAGATATAATGCTCCTATAATAAAACAAAGCGAAGCTACAATGATCGGATACCACAGTCCCGAAAGAGGTGTGCTTCCCGGGATAGTAGTAATCAGTGTCGCAATAAATGGAACGAGTCCCCCAAAAACACCGTTTCCTATATGATAGGGCAATGACATGGAAGTATACCGGATACGTGTAGGAAAGAGTTCAACAAGGAAAGCTGCAATCGGCCCATACACCATTGTTACAAATAAAACCATGCACGCCACCAGTAGGATCATCTTCCACTTTCCTTTATCTGAAACAACTATTGAATCTGTTGTGCTTGTTGTTCCTGATGTAGAAATATGAACGGAAGAATACTTTTTTGTGCCATCCGGATAAGTAGTGAATGTAGTTATGCCGGCATCCTTGTTTGGTCCAGGCATACTTATACTAATGGATGATCCCTTTTTTTTTGAAACATCAGCAATGTTATACAGTTCATGGAAGATTGGCCTGTAAAAAATAATCCCAAGCAACATTCCAAGCAGCATAATATTTTTTCTGCCCCATTTATCCGACAGTGCACCGAAAAAAATAAAAAATGGTGTAGCGAATACAAGTGCAATAAGAATAATTGTATTCGCCTGTTCATAATCAACATGACAGGTATTCAGCAAAAAACTCTGCGCATAAAACTGGCTGGTGTACCAGATCACACCCTGTCCCATGGTGGCACCAAATAATGCCAGTAAAACCATTTTGAAATTTGTACGGTGTCCGAAACTTTCCTTTAGCGGATTGACGGATGTTCTTCCTTCTGTTTTCAGCTGTGCAAAGAGGGGGGACTCTTTCATTTTCATCCTGATGATGATGGAAACAACTACCAGAACAATTGATAACAAGAAAGGATACCTCCATCCGTTACCACTGGTGAATTCTTTTACACCGGTAATATTTCTTACTGTCAGGATCACACCAAGTGAAAGAAAAAGACCGAGCGTAGCAGTCGTCTGGATCCAGCTTGTATAATAGCCGCGCCGGTGAACTGGAGCATGTTCTGCTACATAGGTTGCAGCTCCTCCGTATTCGCCGCCTAGTGCAAGTCCCTGCAGAAGTCGCAGTAACAAAACAAGTATCGGTGCAAATGCGCCAATTGTTTGATAGGATGGAATCAGCCCGATGAAAAAAGTTGATCCGCCCATGAGAATCAGTGTGAGCAGGAAAGTATATTTTCTTCCGATGATATCACCCAGCCTTCCGAAAAACAGTGCACCGAATGGACGTACAATAAATCCGGCAGCAAAAGTTGCCAGCGTGGATAGGAGGGCAGTTGTTGGATTGGAAGAGGGGAAAAATTTCGCAGCTATGATGGTTGACAAACTTCCGAAAATGTAGAAGTCGTACCATTCAATAAGTGTCCCGACAGATGACGCGGAAATAATTTTCCATATACCGCGCGTGGAAGGATCAGCCATTCAATTGGTTTTACTAAAAGTACTAATTGAAAAGGGATTGTGATTAGGGTGAATTGAAATGTTGATAGCTTGAAGTGTTATATGGATAGATTAATAATGTAAATACAATGAATAAGAAATAGTTGAACCTTGAAATTATGATCGATCTAAGTTCCCCTTCAGGTAATTTCATTAAGTTAAGGATTCAGGAAGAAGTATTTTCTTCAACAAACATTCAATTCTAGAGTTTGCCGACTCCGGAGGAGTCGAATATCTGTAGTATAGGGCACCACAATCACATCGACTCCGTAGGAGTCGAACAAACCAGGATTACATTTCATCCCTGGTTCGACTCCTCCGGAGTCGTCAATGCACAGAGACGATTTAACCTACAGATATTGGACTCCTCCGGAGTCCTTATACATTATACAACGGATATTTTTTTTTGATGAAAAGATCGTCCTTAACTAAATGACATTACCCTTCAGGGGACAGGGGGCTTTACTTTCTCGCTACGGCAATCTTCGAGTCTGCAGTACCATAATATAGGAACCACCTGTTATGGTATTTTACAAGGCCTTCAATAAAACAAACATGATTTACCTGCCCGGAGATTTCATAAGGTTTATCAGGTTTGATAAAATAATTTTCCATTCTGGATTTCATGTGGGTCGGATCATCTTTGTCAAAAAACGCCTGGCTGGCAGCATACGTTCCTTCCGGCAACCTGGGATCGCCTTCTGTTGGAATGTTCCGGCTGTTGTAAAGCAGAACAATGCCGCTGTCCGTTAACATGGCAGGAGGTCCGGGTTCAATCAGGTCAGAATCAAATTTTCCTTTTCTTGGAGCAAGAACAGTTTTGATTTCTGGTATTTCAGCAGCGTTGTGACGGAGATTGCTTTCTTGTTGTTCATTCTGTTTATATAAAATGGGTGTCCAGTGTATTAAATCTTCGGAAGAGGCGCACCATATATTCACGTCGCCCCAGTACATCCAGTACTTCCCATTTATTCTGGCAGCTTCCGGTGTTCCGTTTTTATAAGTGCTTACAACAGATCCCGACTTGCTCCACATGTTTACATACTTTCCTCCATAAGCACTTCCGAAAGCCGGACCATATTTTGTCCAATGTAACAGGTCGGAAGAAGATGCCACCAAAAGTCGTGCTTTGTCGCCGTCGTATGCAGTATAAGTCATGTAATAGATTCCTTTGTCATCCTGTACCACTCGGGGATCTTCACATCCACCTTCCCATTCCCATTTTTTTTGTTCATCATTGCCTGGAAATAAAACTGGTGTTTTATTTTTTGTAAAATGAGTGCCATCAATGCTCCACGCAAGGCCGATCCTTGAAGTACCTGCATATTTACCGATGTTATCTTCTGCGCGGTATAAAAGAAAAACTGTATCGTTTCGGATGACTGCTGCAGGATTAAAAACATCTTTTTCTTCCCACCTGATTTGCTTTTGTTGTAACGGACAATAAAATAACTGAGTACTGTCTGGAAGAAGAATAGGATTTACATTATCCAGTTTTGTAAATGGAATCAGTTTCCAGTCGGAATTTTCAAATGCATGATGGCTGCTGTTGTTACATTGGATCAGTAACAATGAAAAAATAACTAAAAGCAAAACTTTCATAAGCAGTATTTCTTAATAATAAAAAAGAGAGAAGCACACAGATAATTATGATGATTACCTTTTATTAATACTTAATACAACCGGCTTAAATAAATACCAGTGTGGATCTTAATCATCATAAAAATCTGCGTGCTTCTTTTATTTACAGATCATCATACTCATACAAAGGGTCAATCTTTGTTCCGGCTATCATTTCAAATACCGGTTTAATGATGCCATCTTTCAATCCATATACCCAGCCGTGCAGGTGTGGCCGGTTTTCCAGTTTCCATGCCCTTTGAATGATTGATGTTTTAGCCAGGTGCATTACCTGTTCCTGAACATTCAACTCCACCAGCCTGTCGGTTTTTGCTTCAGTATCGGTAATGCTATCAAGTTCCTTCCTGTGTAAGCGGTAAACATCTTTGATGTTTCGCAGCCACATATTGAGTACGTATTTATAGTCATGCTTCGTGATCGCTGCGCGTACACCGCCGCAACCATAATGTCCGCATACAATAATATGTTTCACC